>NZ_JBJDRK010000001.1:0-220882 GCF_044987405.1 Microbacterium sp. ZW T2_14
CCCACCCACCCGGAGAAGCGGACGTCCTGGTACCGATACGAGAGATCGAGCGGATTGCTCCAGACGCGTGTCATCCGAGCAGCCCCGCCATCTGCTTGGCGATGACCGTCGTCGCCAGTTTCGGGTTCAGTCGAGCGAGCTTGTCCATGCCGGCGGCGTCGGAGCCGATCGTCGCCCGGAACTTCCCCGTGCGGATCGCGTCGACGATCACCTGCGCCGCCTTCTGCGGCGTCGACGTCTTGTAGGCCGAGTTCTGCGCGGATGCCCCTTCCGCCGCCAGCGTGACGCCCGAGTTCGCGGCGATCCCCGTCGCGATGGCTCCGGGGAAGACGACCGTCACGGCGACGTTGGAGTCGAGCAGCTCGGCGTAGAGGGCTTCGGTGAGCAGCTTCACCGCAGCCTTGGATGCGCCGTACACGGCCTGACCGGGCACCGCGGCGTAGGAGCCCATGCTGGCGATGTTCACGAGCGACGCCTGGGGCCGCGAGAGGAGAACCGGCAGGAACGCCTTGCACATGTTCATGACGCCCCAGAAGTTGACGTTCATGACCTTCTCGATCTCGCTGAACGGCAGGTCGACGACTTTGACGAACTTCTGGATGACGCCGGCCACATTGACGACGCCGTCCACGGCGCCGTGCGCCGACTGGACGGCAGCAGGAAGCGCCTCGACGGCCTCCCGGTCGGTGATGTTCACGACGTGCGCCGAGAAGCGCGGACCGGCCGCCGCCAGGGCGGCGGTCTCCTCCAGCCCCTTCTCGCTCAGGTCGACGCCGGCGACCGAAGCACCCCCGGCGAGGAGGCGCAGCGTCACCTCGCGGGCGATGCCGTTTCCCGCGCCGGTGACGACGAAGACCTTCTTGTCGATGTCCATCTGGATCCTTCTGTCGAGTGAGTGGTGCGACGTCGACGGCTGAGTCGGCGCGGGCACGTTGGCAACCGATTGCATCCTACATCGCGGTCAGCTGCTCGTACGGCGCCGTTTACTTGATGGCGCCCGCACCGATGCCCTTGACGATGTGTCGTTGGGCCAGAAGGTAGAACACGACGACCGGCACGATCGAGATCGCGGTGGCGGCGAGCAGCACCTGCTGCTGGGGCGTCTCAGCCGACGTGAACGCGGTCAGGCCGCGCTGGATCGGCATGAGCTCGTTGTCGTCGAACAGCACGAGAGCCATGAGGTACTCGTTCCACGCACCGAGTCCCTGGATCACCGCGACAGCGGCGAGACCCGGCCGGGCCAGAGGAAGGATGACGCTCCAGAAGATGCGGAGCGGCCCCGCACCGTCCAGCGCGGCAGCCTCTTCGAGGTCGCGCGGCTGGCTGACGAAGAAGCTCCGCATGATCAGCGTCGACATCGGAACGCCGGAGGTGATCAGGATCAGCACGTAGCCGACCGGGCTGTTGGTCAGGCCGAGCGAGATGAGCAGCTTGTACTGCGCGAGGAACATCGCGGGTGCCGGGATGATCATGACCGCGAGGATGACGAAGGTGAAGACGCCCTTTCCGGCGAACTCGAGCCGCGCCAGCGCGTAGCCGGCAAGGCTCGACACCAGGAGGATGCCGAGCACGGCCGCCCCGGTGTAGATCACGCTGTTGCGCAGGTACGTGCCGAGGTCGCCCTGCACCCAGGCGGTGACGTAATTGCCCCACTGCGGGTCGCTCGGCAGGAAGCTCTGGTTCGTCAGCAGCTCGGTGAGCGACTGGAGGGACCCTGACAGCATCCACAGAAGCGGGAACAAGGCCGTCAGCGCGGCGATCGCGAGCAGTCCGTACAGGCCGATGGTGTGGAGGGGGACGCGGCGACGACGACGGATCGCCTTCTCGGAGGCGGTCGTGCCGCCGGGGGACGGCGCTGCCGTCGGCGCGCCCGTGTCGGGCTTGTCGTTGGTGAGGGTCATGCGCGGGACCTCCGTCCCGTGATCGCGAGCTGGATCAGCGACAGCAGCACGAGCGCGCCGCCGAAGATGACCGACATCGCGGCGGCGCTGCCGTAGCGCCAGTTGACGAACGCTTCGTTGTAGATCGCGAGGGTCGGCACCATCGTGTGATAGCCCGGACCGCCGTTGGTGAGCACCTGCACGGTTCCGAAGATCTGCAGGGCCGCCAGCAGTGTGAGCAGACTGACGATCGACGTCACCGGCGCCAGCTGCGGCCAGGTCACGTACCGGAGCTTCGTCCACCGGTTCGCTCCGTCCAGCTCCGCCGCCTCGTAGAGCTCCTTCGGCACGTCCTGGAGCCCCGCGAGGAACAGCAGGAACGCGAACCCCCAGTGGTACCAGACGAACACCGCGGCGACGGAGATGAGGGCGAATGCCGGATCACCCAGCCAGTTCTGGGCCCACGAACCGAGACCGACGAGTTCGAGCAGCCGGTTCAGCACGCCCGAGCCGGGCGCCAGGATGAAGCCGAACAGGAGGCCGACGACGACCACGGACAGCACGCCCGGTAGGTAGAACACCGTGCGGAAGAAGGTCGTGCCGCGGGTGATCGAATTGACGGCGAGCGCGAGGCACAGCGCCAGCCCGTTGCCCACGAAGAAGCCGATGACGCCGAAGAGCAGGACGTTCCGCATCGACGTCCAGAAGATCGGGTCGCTCATGACGAACTCGTAGTTCGCCAGTCCGACCCACGGCGTATCGGGGCTGACCCCGTCCCACGACTGGAAGCTGAGCAGGATCGCCTGTGCGAACGGCGTGATGGTGAACACGCCGATCAGGGCGATGGCCGGTGCCAGGAACGTCCAGCCGAGGAGGTTGCGGCGGATGCCGCGCCGCCCGTGCGGCGTCCGGAGGGGACGCCGCACGGACAGCGTGAACTGTGAGGTCACGACGATCGATCCTGAGCCGCCTGGATGGTGGCCAGTGCGTCATCCACCGTCGTCTCACCGAGCACGAGGCGCTGGGCCTCGGCGACGATGGCGCTGCGGACATCGGTGGTGAAAGTCGTGGACATGACCTGCAGCGACGCGACGCCCTCGGCGAAGCCGCCGAGCTGCTCGGGCACATCACCGCTGGCGAGCAGCTCGGGGTTGGTCGGGAGGATCAGGCCGACCTCGGCGAACACCTGCTGCTGCGCGGGTTCGGTGAGCCACTTGACGAAGTCCAGCGCTGCCTCGGGGTGCTCCCCCTTGGGGTTGATGACGGCGCCCTTTCCGGGGACTCCGGGCGAGCGAGGCTCGAGCGGTGCGTCGTCGGCGCCGAGGATGCCGATCGAGAAGTAGTCCGTGAACTCGGGATTGGTCCGGAAGCCGACCGACACACCCGGCGACGCGTCGAAGATCGATCCCAGCGTCTGCGTGAAGAAGGCCGTCTCGACGCTGGGGTTGTCGTCCTGACCACCAGGAAGAGCGCCGTTGGCGATGACGCCGGCCTCCTTCAGGTCCACCAGGAATTGGAAGGCGTTGTGCCACCCCTCGCTCTCCCAGCTCTCCTCACCGTTGAAGGTCGCCTCGATCTCCTCGTCCGTCAGCCAGTTCGAGGCGAGCGCCTGGACGAGCATCGGCGTCAGTGACGCCGCGATCGAGAAACTGCCGTCGTCCTCGTTGGCGTCGATGAACTCCTCCATCGTCGCCGGCGCGTCGTCGGCGGTCATGTCGGTCAGCGCAGGGTTGACCATCATGCCGTAGGTCTGCGTCTCCCAGTGCACGCTGTAGATGCCCGCAGGAACGCCGAGGTTGTTGCCGTCCTGGAACGTCGACATCTCGATCACCTCGGGGCTGAAGTCGTCGCTCCAGCCGGCCTCGAGTTCATCTGTCAGATCCATGGCCCAACCCGCCTTGTAGAACGGGGCCATATCGGTGGCGGCGAACGAGGAGTAGATGTCGGGCATGTCACCTGACTGTGCCCGCGCCTGCAGCTTCGGCAGATAGTCCGCAGGGCCGGGAGAGTCGATGGTGACCTTGACCCCGGTCTCGTCGGTGTACTGCTCGGCCAGCTGCGTGAGCGCCGCTTCCTGACCACGCGACTGGTTGAGGAAGGTCAGTTCGATGTCCTCCTCTCCCGCTGTGGGGTCGTCCGCCGGTGCGGCAGGAGCGCACCCGGTGATCGCGAGCGCCGCCACTATCGACAGCGTTCCGGCGAGAAGTGCGCCGCGACGTCGGGTCCTGAGTCTGTTCATGGGATCGGTCCTCATCTTTGAAAGCCATGGAGAACGCGAGCCTGGTCCTCCGAGACAGAGTCGGTGGCCATGGGGCGTCTCCGCTGTGCGGTTGCGTGTCGTTGCGATCACGCGGTGCGGCCCGACCACTCCGTTGTCGGTGACAGGGCTGTCAATCGGTTGCCACACGCTCATTGTCCATCAGCTCCGAGCTAAAATCAATAGGTCACTATCGAATTGGCGAATCGTCGCCAGATCTCCAGACCCTCGGCCTCGATGCTCCAGCCATCCGGCAGCCGCTGCCCGCTCTGCACCGCTTGCGCCACATGGGCGGCGGCGGCCAGAAGGCCGCCGTTCGCGGGAAGGTAGATGGTGAGAAAACCCGGCATCTGCGGGTTGTGGCCGTTGCTCAGGAAGACGTTCTTGGGCGACGGGTGCAGCAGCGCATCCAGCGCGCCGGAGAGATCACCGAGTCGCGCAGCGGTCATCGCCATCACGGCGTAGTCCCAGCCCCAGCTCGATTGCAGGTCCCAGTCGTTCCATACCCCGTCGAGCGTTCTGCGCATGATCGCCAGGTCGATGAGGTCGGTGTCGGGCAGCCACCCCGCCGCCATGAGCGTCGACGGGTGGTCTGTGCGGATCAGATAGGGGGTCGTCGCGATGGCGGCGTAGGTGCCGTCGGCGAGCACATGCGGGGGATGCATGTCCTCGGCGATCCGGTGCCAGTCGGACCGCGGCAGCAGCCCCAGTCGCCCGCGCCACTCATTGGCTCGGCGAAGCGCCCACGACCAGTACGCGAGCTCGAAAGTGGGGTTCTCGGTGCGTGCGCGGTCGGCCAGGTAGCTCTCCTGTGCCGGGATGAGCGGGGCGGGCAGCACGAACCGGCCGTCGCGCTCCTCCACGAAGTCGGCCATGAAGTCGGCGGTCGCCTCGATGAGCGGGTAGTGCCTCTGCAGGAACTCGTCATCGCGCCCTTCCGCTCGCAGCAGTTCGAGGAGGTAGATGAGGTGCGGCTGCTGCCAGACGATGAAGACGCCGATGTTGCTCGGCGACTCACGGGCTGACGGATCCGTCTGCTTCGGCCAGCGCGCACCGCGGTAACCCTGGTGCGCCGCGGTCTCGCGGGCTCGTTCGAGGGCACCGTGATACCAGCCGAGGCTGCGTTCGAGCAGATGACCGCGCCCCCAGAGCGCGAACTGCGCCGCGTGCCACCAGTGCATCTCCAGGTGGAACTTGCCCGTCCAGGTGTTGTAGGTGAGACCCGATTCCGCGGGCGGCGTCGATCCCGCGCAGTTGACCGCAAGCAGGTACTGCGACAGGACGATGCGGCGCTCGAGCTCCTGCGCTCGCTCATCCGAGCTGCCCTCGAAGCTGATGGCGCCGCCCTCGCACCAGTGGCGCCGCCACCAGCGTTCCGCGCGCTCGCACACCTCTTCGAAGGAGGCTGCCGCCGGCAGCCGTGACCTGTCGGGAGCCAGCGCGACGACCACCTCGAGCCGGGAGCGGTCGCGCGCCGTCGCGACGAGACGATCGGCGCCCTCTGCGAGCGAGCCCGTCGCCTCGATGCGGACGACGTAGCGGGTCGACTCGACGACACGATCGGCGATGCCGCGCCGCGGTCCGTCGGCCGTCCAGGTCATCCCGCTCTCGAGCGGCAGTTCGAACGGCGCCAAGTCGTCCGGCTGCTCATCGAAGACCCATGCGACCCCCCAGCCCCGGGCGAGCAGCGCCGACTCGACGCGGACGGCGAAGGCGTGCGCCGTGGGGTCCGCGAGCGTCGTGACCACCACGCGCTCGCCTTCGAGCGTGTACTCGGCATGCACAGCTGCCGACCACAGATCCAGTTCCGTCCGCACATCGGACACGAGCGACGGATGCCCCAACGACTGTCCGTCGGGATCCACGAGTGCGAGCCGCCCGAGGTGAGCCCTCCGGGGGTTGTAGTGGAACCACGCTCCTGCCTCGAACTCTTCGGCGATGGGGTCGCCGGCTCGCTGAAGGCCCATGCGGTCGAGGTAGGGAACCGGCCCCCGGCTCGTCTCGTAGACGGTCTCAGCCTGCGCCAGGCGGAAGTCGCGCGTTGTCCGCGTGCGGTACCAGCACCAGCTGGACTGCGTCCGCAACGGGATCTGGAAATCATCGCTGTCGAATGGTCGCAGCACCTGCTCGGGGAGCCCCGAGATGCCGTCTGCCACGACCCGTTTCGGGTCGGGGACGATCTCGTGGAAGGCGGGGAACGTCTGCAGGCCGGTGACGTCGACCGACATCGCGATGTCTCCGTTGCCGACCGTCATCACCGCGACCGGATGAGCGGATGTGTACACGGGGTTGTGCCTGCGCACCAGCCGGCGTCGGTCGATGGTCACGGGGCATCCTCGCCTTCATTGACTCAATCCTGAGTCAGCTATTAATTTGGCGATGAGCATAGCATTGCAGGCGCCACCCCTGAAAAGCACGGAGAGCGAGCCAGGATGTCGACGAAGCGCGGGCCCTACGCGAAATCCGACGTTCGTCGGCGCTCTCTGAGTGCGGCCGCGCTGGAGCTGGTCCGGCAGAAGGGGCATCGCAACGTCGCGATCACCGAGATCGCGGAGTTCGCCCACACCAGCGAACCGACCGTGTACTACCACTTCCCCACCAAGGAGAGCCTGCTCATCGCTGCGCTGCGGCAGCACGATGACGACAACATCCACGCACGCGGGCACGAAGAGGGCGCCATCGCCGAGATGGGCAGCCGTGCCGAGATCGGCGTTCAGCGCACCAACTACGGCCGCCTCTACAACGAGCTGGCCGGCGCGGCGGCCGATCCGGAGCATCCGGCCAATGCCTTCTTCCAGGAGCGCTGGGCGCGCTCGATCGGCGTGGTGTCGACCGACATCCGTCGCCTCCAAGACCTCGGCCGCGTCCCCGTGAGCGTCGACGCCGACATGGCCGCACATCTGCTGCTTGCCGCCTGGGAAGGGCTCCAGCTCCAGTGGATGCAGGGGCCGCCGTTCGATATCCGTTCACTCATCGAGGCGCACATCCGCATGCTGCTCGGGCCGAACGCGCTGGACTGAGAACGCGGCGATGGCGTGAATGCACGGTTTGACAACCGATTGCCGTGCCTGTCACCATCGAGGGGACGACGGGGTCCGCTGCGATCCCCCGATGAGGAGTGATGCTGCTGTGACCGACACGACGACGAAGCCGACGGGCCGGCGGGCGCTGCCGACGCTGCGGCGCAACGGGGCCGCCACTCACCTGTTCGTCGACGGCGAGCCGTATCTCGCGCTCGGCGGCGAGCTTCACAACTCCAGCGCCTCGAGTCCCGAATACATGGACCCTGTCTGGGATCACCTTGCCGCGAACGGTGTGGGCACCGTCATCGGCACCGCCAGCTGGCAGCTCGTCGAACCCGACGAGGGCCGCTTCGACTTCACCGCCGTCGACGATCAGATCTCGCAGGCGCAGCAGCGCGGCATCCGTCTCGTCCTCATCTGGTTCGGCGCCTACAAGAACGCCGAGTCGACGTACGCCCCGAGCTGGGTGCGCCGCGACGACGACCGCTTCACCCGCGCCGAGCGCGACGCTGCCAACCTGCTCACGGGCCGCTTCACGCTCGACGCGCCGGTCCTCAGCGTGTTCGACGAGCGGCTTCGGGATGCCGATGCCCGCGCCTTCGCAGAGCTCATGGCCCATATCGCCGAGGTCGACGTCCACGGCACCGTCATCGCGGTGCAGGTCGAGAACGAGGTCGGGCTGCTCGGCGACAGCCGTGACCGCTCGCCGCATGCGGCGGCTGCGTGGGGTGCGGCGGTGCCCGCCGAACTGCTCGACGGGCTGGCCGCCCGCGGCGAGCGCCTGCACCCTCATGTGCGGGCGGTCTGGGAGCGCAACGGCGCGCGCAGGTCCGGAACCTGGGCCGAGGTCTTCGGCACCGATGGCGAGGCCGGCGAGATCTTCATGAGCTGGGGCTTCAGCCGCTATGTCGATGCCGTGGCACGGACCGGCATCGCACGGCATGGCCTGCCGGTGTTCGCGAACGCATGGCTCGGGCCGCAGCCCAACGCCCTCGAGCCCGGCCGGTATCCGAGCGGTGGCCCGGTCGCACGGATGCTCGACGTCTGGCAGATCGGCGCACCCACGCTCGCCTTCCTCTCACCCGACATCTATGTCGACGACTTCGACGGCACGCTCGCCCAGTATGCGATCGACGGCAACCCGATCTATGTGCCCGAGGCGAAGCCGGAGGCTGCACTCGCGTTCATCGCCGTCGGCGCCTACCGGGCGATCGGCTTCAACCCCTTCGGGATCGAGGATCTGCCCGCGGGGCACGAAGTGTTTCGAGCGTACGAGGTCCTCAACGCGCTCTCAGGGGAGATCGTGCGGGCGCAGGCCGAGGATCGCATCCACGGCTTCCGGGTCAGCACCGGCGAGCAGCAGCGCGTCGACATCGGCGGGTTCGAGGTCACGATCAACGGCCCCTTCGACACCCGCGGGATCTTCGGCACCGGCACCGGTTCCAACGCCGAGGACAAGGTCGGCTACGGGCTGGTCCTGCGCACGGGCGAAGACGAATTCCTCGTCACGGCGACGTCGGCGTCCCTCTCGTTCGCGCGCCAGGAGGCGATCGTCGAGATCGATGAGCTGCAGGAGGAGGTGCTCCGCGACGGCGTGTGGGTTCGTCGTCGCACCCTCAACGGCGACGAGCGGCACTTCATGTTCTACGGCGACGACCTTCGGACGGTCCGGATCTCGTTGCTGCGTCGACCGCGTCCCTGAACCTACGCAGCACCCGCGCCGGCGCCGGATGGTTCCGCGCGGGCGGGACGCTCCAGCAGCGCCGTCGTCGCCTCCCACAACTCGCGCTGCATCGCCGGGTCGTCGCCCGGCGCACTCGGCGTGATCCTTTTGCGGCCGCGTGCGGTGACGTACGCGCCGGTCTCCCGGCCGAAATCCGGGGCCGTGGCGAGGTCCACGATCAGACCCGAGCCACGGCGCGGATCGCCGATGCGCAGAGCCCGCAGAAGTCGTTCCAGCGGTGCGGCGAAGCGCAGCTCGCGCCCGAGGCCGGTCACGTTGAAGCCCGGGTCGAGCGCGTTGGCGGTGATGCCCGTGCCGGCGAGCCGCCGGGCGAGCTCCATGGTGAACATGATGTTCATCAGCTTCGTCTTGCCGTAGACGACCGATGATCCCCGCGCGGCGAACGGGGTGGTGTCGGTGAGATCGCCGGGGAGGGCCAAAGTGCCATGCCGACGGGATGCCTCGGAGGCGACGTTGACGATCCGCGCGGAGGTTCCGCGGCGGAGGGCAGGAAGGAGGGCCTCCGTGAGCAGGAACGGCGCGAGGTGGTTGACGGCCACCATCTGCGGAAAGCCGTCCACGGTGACGCGCTGCTCGAACGCGTGCAGCCCGGCGTTGTTGATCAGCACATCGATCCGCTCGTAGCTCTCTCGGATCTCGACGCCGACACGCCTGACGTCGTCCATGCGCGACAGATCGCCAAGGTGGATGCCGACCAGCGCACCCGGCGCAGCGGCCTCGATCTCGCTTCGCGTCTCGGCCGCCTTCTGCTCGTCGCGCGCGGTCAGGGCCAGCCGGAAGCCTCGCCGTGCGAGGGCGATCGCGGCGAGACGGCCCAGGCCGCTCGTTGCGCCGGTGAGGACGACGGTCTGGAACTGGGACATGAGGGCGGTTCTTCCTGTCTTGTGATCGGCGAGAGTCAAAGATAGTTTGCCGATGTCCATCACTGTAGGAGCTATAGTTTGAATATGCAAACGAGTTCCCACACGCCTTCCGACGAGAGGGAACGCCTCGAACTCGCGCTCGGAGACCAGGTGAACGCGCTGCTCAGCGCGACGCGCGCCCTCACCGAACGCAGCGCCGCGCGGTTCCACGAGGGTCTTCAGCCGGCCGCCTTCCACATCGCCCGCTGGCTCTATGCGTTCGGCCCCGCCAAGCCCAGCGTCATCGCCGAAGCGATCGGCATGGACCGCAGCTCGACCAGCACCCTGATCGGCCGGATGCGGCGCCTGGATCTCGTCGCGGCCTCCCCCGACCCGGACGACAGGCGCGGGGTGATCGTCGGCCTTACGAAGGCGGGAACGGTCCGTGTCGGGGATGCGCTCGCCGACAGGGGCGACGAGCTCCACGCCCGCACCCGGGACTGGTCGACGGAGGATCTGTCGCAGCTGATCGCGCTGCTCGGGCGCCTGACCGGCGGGCGCGCCACCGCCTAGCGCGATCGATCAGCCCGGTGCGCGCACGCGCAGCGCCCGGAAGTAACGCCGGCGCGCCACTTGCTGCGCCACCAGCAGCACGGGGTAGGCGGCCCGCCATCCCCACTCCCTGCCGGCGCGGGTGAGGGAGCGGATGGTCAGGATCACCGCATCGCCGTCACGGTGGACGATGAACGCCTCCTCGCCGCTCACGGGGTGGCCGGGCAGCGTCCGGTAGGCGAAGCCGACGCGGTCGCTCCTCTCGACCACCTCGACGACCTCGACGGGCTCCCGGACGGCCAGGCCGAACGGGTGCGCCATGATGATCGGCCGGTCTCCCTCGGTGACCCTCTCGTCCGGCGTCACCGTGAACCCGCTGCGGGTCTTGATCCCCCACTGCAGCACCTCGCGGCTCGCCCAACGCCAGACCTCGTCGCCGCGGCCCAGCTGCGCCGACTTCTCCCAGCGACGGAACCCGGCGGTCGGAGAGCGCCAGTGCTGATCCGCAGGCCTGGTCAGCGACATCCCGCTTTGCCCTCCTAGGTCGATGGCCCCAGGACGAGCCGGGGCTCGACGAAGCGTTCGCCACCCGTCGATGCCGGCTCGATGACGTTGTCGGCTGCCACCCGGCCGACCCCGGTCAGGTCGAGATCGATCGTCGTCAGGCGCCGCAGATTCTGATCGAGGATGACCTCCTCCCAGTTGTCGACGCCGACCACGGCGACGTCGCCGGGCACATCCAGTCCGGCGGCCTCCAGCGCGTCGAGCACCCCGAAGCCGATGTGGTCGTTGCCGCAGAAGACGGCGTCGAAGTCCGTGCCCGCCTCCCGCAGGGCACCGACGGCCTGCTCGCCCCACTCCCGGCGCCAACTGCCGTAGAGGGTCGGAAGCAGCGGCAGGCCCGCTTCGGTGAGCGCACGGCGGAAGCCGGTCTCACGACGGCGGACGGCGAGGTCGTCGGCGTCCGCCGTGACTTGGGCGATGCGCGTGCGCCCGAGAGAGAGCAGGTGCTGTGCGGCCAGGTACCCGGCCTGCTCGTTGTCGGGCGCGAACACGGAGTCGTCCGGGTTGTCGGATGCCGCGAACGCGTAGGTCACGGGAACCTCGAACTGATGCGTGATGGACGGCGTGACCCGCCCGAAACCCGCGCCGACGACGAGGAGCCCGTCGATGCGCCGGTCGCGGAGGGTGCGGATGCTCTCGGTCATCTCGTGGTGCGCGTTGATACGGCCGTCGAAGACGAGCGCGGCGCGCTCCCGGCGACCGAGCTCGAGGATCGCGCCCATGACGACGGCGCGCGAGAAGGTCGCCGTCGCCCGATGCGTCAGGAGGCCCACCGTGCGGCTGCGGCCGGACGCGAACGAGAGGGCGAGCGCGTTCGGCCGGAAGTCGAGCCGCTCGGCCGCCTCTCTCACGCGGGCCTTCGTCGCCGCGGACACGACAGGACTGTCGTTGAGCGCCTTGGACGCCGTCGCCTTCGACACGCCCGCCACCGCAGCGACGTCGCTCAAGCGCACAGCGCGTTGCGTGACCATCTCGTGATCCTACTGACCGGAGCCCGCGAGCACGGGGACGCGGAACGCCCGGTCGGAGCGACCCTCGACTGCCAGCTGTTCCTCGAGGAAGCCCACCTGCCGCGGCCAGTGGGCCGCCCCGCCGCCCTCGTGCTCGTTGAACTCGAACGTCGCGATCTCTTTCACGGATGCCGCGTGCCGGTTGTACGCCGCGAACACCGTCGAGGGCGGGCACACCGGGTCCTGCAGACCAACCGAGAAGAGCGCCGGTGCGATCGCGCGCTGGGCGAAGTTGACGCCGTCGAAGTACGACAGCGTGTGGAACACCGCGTCGGCGCGGTCGCGATGGATCGCGAGATAGCGAACGACTTCCTGGTACGGCTCGCGTCCGGTCATCCCGATGGCGCGACGGAAGTGGCAGAGGAACGGGTAGTCCACGATCGCGGCCACCAGATCGTCGCGCAGTCCCGCGACGGCGAGCGCGACGCCGCCGCCCTGACTTCCGCCGGCGACCGCGACGGCGGAAGGGTCGATGCCCGCGAGGCCACGCACTGCATCCACGCACCGGACGCCGTCGGTGAACACTCGGCGGTAGTAGTACGTCGCGGGGTTGGGGATGCCGCGCGTCAGGAACCCCGGCACACTGGGCTCCGAACCATGCGGGTCGGCGGTGTCGGCCGCCGGCTGTCCGCGCGTGTCCATGACGATGTGGGCGAAACCGGCGGCTGCCCAGGTGAGCCGCTGCTGCGGCATCCCTCGCCCGCCGCCGTATCCGAGGAACTCGACCACCGCCGGGAGGTCGGCGCTCGCTCCCGCGGGGCGGAGGTACCACGCCCGCACAGGATCCCCCGCGAATCCGGGGAAGACCAGCTCGCGCGCTTCGACGGCGCGCAGCGGCACGTCCGCGTCTGCGAGTGTGACGGGGCCGCCCGCCGCCCGCGACTCTCCGAGGGTCTCGGCCCAGAAACGGTCGAAGTCGTCGGGTTCGGCGACCTCCGGAGCGAAGCGCCGGAGCTCCTCGAGCGGAAGGTCGAACCACGTCATCGGGATGCCGCCGTGGCAGCGACGCTGTCGCGCGCTTCGGCAGTGTCGAAAACCGTCGCCGCGGCACCGAACGGGAGGTCGTGGATGAGCACCGGTGCCCCGCCGGCGAGAGAGTCGTTGCCGGCCACGCCGACGGCCATCGCCCGGACGCCGTCCAGCCAGGTCGCGGCCTGGCCCAGAGGATCGGCATCCGCCCCGATGAGCAGGTCGCGCAGCAGCGCGTCGTCGGCTCCGCCGTGTCCGCCGGCAACATGCGGGATGGCCACCTCGCGCGCTGCCTCGAAGTGCCGCTGCACCGTGAGCCGGTCGCCGACCGGACGGCCGGTCTCATCGGCGACGGACTCGGGGCGCGCGCTCGGGTCGACGACGTGCTGCCGCCCGGTTCCATCGAGCAGGATGGCACCGCGCTCGACCACCGCCAGCTCTGCGCGCCCCTCGGTGCCGTTGACGGCGACGGTGTACCCCTCCCACGGGGAGTGGGCGTTGAGCGCGTACGTCATGCTCGCGCCGCGCGCGTAGTCGACGATCAGCGAGAGGTTGTCCTCGATCGTGATGCCCTCGTCGAACACGTCGCGGTCGCGCAGATACCCGTCGTACTGCTCCTGCTCGTAGTACAGCCCGCGCAGCACCTCGTGCTCGCGCAGGTCCAGCGCGAACGGATCCCGCCGGCCGGCATCCACGGAGCCGCGCTCGGGCCTCTCACCCAGCCCGCGTCGCGCCGCGTTCTCGGCGCCGTAGAAGCGGAGCCCGCCGCTGGCGAAGACGCGAACGGGCAGGTCCGCGAGCCACCAGTTCACCAGGTCGAAATGGTGCGATGACTTGTGTACGAGCAGTCCGCCCGAGTTGTGCTTCTGCCGATGCCAGCGACGGAAGTAGTCGGCGCCGTGCGACGTGTCGAGCAGCCATTCGAAGTGCACCGAGGTGACCTCGCCGATGGCTCCGCTCGCGATGATCCCTTTGAGAGCAGCGTTGCGCGGTGAATACCGGTAGTTGAAGGTCACCGTCACCGCGCGTCCGGTCGCCTCGACCGCCTCCGCGATGCGGCGGACGCCGTCCGCATCGGTCGTCAGCGGCTTCTCGACCACCACGTGGGCACCGCCGTGGAGGGCGGCGACGACCAGGTCGGCGTGGGCGAAGTCGGGTGCGGTGACGATGACCCGCTCGATGCCGAGCCGCTCGACGGAGGCCGACAGCTCCTCCGCATCCATGCGCGCCGGGGCGGGGCGACCCGCCGCCAGGACTCGCTGCTCGTTCCAGTCGAGACGGCCCGGGTTCGGGTCCGCCCACGCGATGAGCGCGGCGCGGTCGGCGTACGGTCCTGTCAGCGCATCGATGTACATCTGTGCGCGGCCTCCGGTGCCGATGATCGCGTAGCGGGTCGGTGCGGTCATTCAAGGTCTCCTTGGTCTGGCTGGGCGCCGGCGCGCGCGCAGTCACGCGCAGGAACCGGCACCTCCACGGTCGTGTACGACGCGGCACGGTCGGGTGCGCGGTAGGGCACATAGGCGGCGACCCGGACGCTGCCGGCGTCCGCTGTCGCCTGCGTGGACCGCAGTTCGATCACCCTGGTCGCGCCCGCGGGCACACCGGATCGCTTCTCGTCGGCGAACGGCGAGGTTGCGCGGATATCCGACGCGAACTCGGCGGTGTTGCGCACCGAGACGAGGTACTGCACCCCCTCGCCGAGGCACGTGGTGCGGACGGATGCCTCGACCGAGGCGTCGTGGCCCGTGACGCGCTCGACGGCGATCGTGTAGGTCGTGCTCGGCCGGCCATCCGCCGAGGCGACCACGGTCGCGGGGCCGGGGGCGTCCGTCGGCTGCGTCACCTCGACACCGATGCCGGCGTCTGCGGTCGCGGTGACGATGGGCAGCGGGCCGCCGGCGAGCGCGGGCACGGTGTAGTCGGTGCGATCGGGCACGAAGCCGGCGAGCGGCTCGCCGTCGACCTCGATGCCGGCCAATCTGGCGGCGACCGGCGCAACCGGGACGACCGGCACGAACAGCGCCGCGTTCTTGCCGGAGCCGATGCCGCTGCCCCATTCGTAGAACCCTTCGCGGGTGCCGTCGTCGTTGTCGTTGACGAGGATCGAGAACGAGAAGGCGCCGGCGGCGGGATCGACGCCGAGCACGTCCCACGGCACCGTGAGGTCGTACGAGGTGGTCGTGCCGTCCCGGGTGACGGCGGCTGCGGCGTCGACGACGCCGACGGGCGCGGTGTAGCGGTAGACCCCCGGACCATCGGCGCCGAGATATGCGCCGAGCTCGACGCGGGATGCGGGGTCGGCGCCGGGCAGCCCTCGGGCGACGGCGAACTGCAAGGAATCGCCCGCCCAGAGCCGGTCGACCGTCGCCGCGGCCGTGTGGTCCTGATCCTGCACGTCGGCGCGCACGCGCAGTCCTTCGGCGCTCCACGACACGGCGAAGGTGCCGCCGAGATCGTCGGCGGTCGCGACCGGTCCGCTGAGCGGCACGTACCTGCCGCGGTCCCGCCAGTCCACCAGGGTCGCGTCCGACGGTGCCGCTGCGATCGGTGCCAGTGCCGTCGTCCCCGAGAGCCGGCGCCCCTCAGACCCGGCGGTGGCGCTCACCGTGAAGGGGTACGGCTGCCACGGCGCCAGAGCATCGATATCGAGCTTCACGTCGGCCGTCTCGCCGCCGTCGACCTGCACCGCCGGCTGCGTGCCCGATGCCGGCCCGACGGTCCACGCGATGTCGTCGACTCCCGTCGTCGGCGCTCCGGCGAGATTCTGCACGGTCAGCGCGAGACCGACGCCGTCCGCGCCGGCGACCGGTCCGAGCGAGAGCACGGGGTTCTCGACCACGGTCGCGCTGTCGTCGACGAAAGCGATGACCGCGTCGCCGCTGCGCACGGTGTACGCGACGGGGTGGGCGCCGAGCTCGCGCATCGGGGCCAGCGTCAGCGAGCCGGCCACCTCGCCGGAGGTGCCGGTGAGCGTCGCGCCGCTGCCGACCGGCCCGAAGACCGACACGTCGCCCGTGGCGCCGAGGGCCGCGCGATCCACCGTGACGGGCACGCTCGCCGCGCCATCGAGCGGGATCTGGTCCGGCGTGTCCACGGAGACGGCCGCGTCGGCGACGCGGGTCGGCGTCGCGAGTGTGCCGGTCAGGTAGACGGGGTTTGCGCCGACGGTGACCTCGACGCGTCCGTTCGGCTGCGCGCGCCATGATCTGCCGTCGCCTTTGACGAGACGCGCCTCGCTCCCGGTGCTCGCCGCCAGCGTCACCGGCTCGCCGGTCGCCCATATCATCCGCAGCACGTCGCCCGCGGCATCCGTGTACTCCGCCACGATGGCGCCGTCGAGGCGTTGCAGGCCCGAGAGCTCGCGACCGGAGGTCAGGCGGTTGAACACCGCGAGTGCGGGGTAGGCGGGCTTCGGCGTGAGCGCCGTGCCGCCGTCGGTGGGCAGTCGCGAGATGCCGAAGTTGTGCTCCTGCTCGGCAGGATTGGCACCCGAGTCGATCAGCTCGTAGTAGACCACGCGGTCGACGCCCGCGGCTTCGAGGAGCGCGGCCGACCGCACGATGTAGGCGGCCTGCTGCTGCTCGGTGGTGCCGCCGGTGGTCGTCGTCCAGCCGTGCTCGCTGAGCCAGATCGGGATGCCGGAGCCCGGCGCGTACTGCTCGATGAGGGCGCGGAGCGTGGCGACGCCGGCTTCGGTGCGGCCCTCCGGGGCCACCGGGAAGTCGTACGTGTGATAGCTGACGACGTCGAGGTGCTCGAGCGCGCCGAGGGCGAAGAGGTCCTCCATGAAGTCCCACTTGGCGCCGGCGCTGACCGGACCCACGACGCGGGCACCCGGCGCCGCCGTGTGGATGGCCGCGGCGGCCGGCACCAGGAGGTCCATGTAGCAGGCGGCGGTCATGCCGCACGCGCCGTTGTTGAAGGTGTGGTTGAACTCGTTGTAGATCTCGTAGTCGACGTCAGAGCCGTAGTGCTCGGCGGCCGCGGCCGCGTAGTTCGCGAAAGCCGCGATGCCCTCAGGGGAGCTCGGCGTCTTGCCGCCGTCGTACCAGCGGCTGAAGTACGCGAGGATGACCAGCGGCCGTTCGCCGCGGGTCTTCGCGGCGGCGAGCTGCGCGTCGAAGTGCGCGGGGAACTGGTACACGCCCGGCGACGTCTCGATGGTGTCCCAGGACGGGCCCTCGCGGAGAGTTCCGGCACCGAGCGGACCCATCAGGTTGTCGACCTGGTCGACCGAGTACCGGTTCACGTGGACGGCCAGCCCCACCGGATGATCGGCGGATGCCGCTTGCTCGGCATCCTCGACGATCGCCAGCGTCGCGCTGCGCGTGGCAGCGACCGGAGCCGTCACCGACATCGTGACCGAGTAGTAGCCGGCCGGCAGCGCGGCCAGGTCGATGGATGCGGCGCCGTCGGCGACCGCTTCGACGCCGGAGTCGATGCGCTGGCCTGAGGACGCGCGCACGTCCCAGGTCACGCTGCTCGCCAGCGTGGTCACGCCGATGTGCGCCTCGCCGACGCCGTAGACGAGAGCGGTGTCGGTGAAGGCCAGCGTGCCGGGCGGCGGGTCGTGCTCCTCGAACGACGGGTTGATCACGAGGTTGGCCTGGCTCGCCGGTGCGGTCATCCGCACGTCGTCCACCCACACCGTGCCCGCCCCGCGCACCAGCAGGCGCATGACGAACGTCATGCTGCCCAGCGGCTGGGTGTACGTCCACTCGAGCTTCGTCCAACCGCTCGTGCCGGCGGGAAGCTCGACGCGCTGCGAATGGTCGCCGCTGAGGACGAAGTAGGCGGCGCCCGACGAGGAGAGGTTCTCCGTCTTCACCCAGGCGCTCATCGCGTAACTGGTGCCGCCGGTCGCCCGGATGCTCTGCCGGAGGTCGACGTAGCTGTTCGAGTAGGCCGTGGCGTACTCGATCCGTGCCGAGGTTGCTCCGTCGTGGACGACCGCGGTGTCCGCCGACACCACGAAGTCGGGGGTGCCCGACACGGTCGTCGTCCAGCCTTCGAACGAGTCCGACTCGGTGAGGCTCGCCTGCGCGGGCGAGGGGGTGGCGAACAGGATGCCGACGACCATGGCGAACGCCGTCAGCATGGCCGCAGCGGGCGCGACGATGCGCCGGTGCGTGTGAGACATGGAGTGATCCGATCCGGGTGACCGCCGTGGTCACCCCTTGATCGCGCCGGCCTGGCCGGCGCTGCGGAGGAACTGGCGCTGGAACATCAGGAACAGCGCGATGGGGATGATCACCGAGATGAACATGCCCGCCATGAGGAGGCTCGTCGGCGCGGTGTCGCTGACGCGGTAGAGCCCGACCGAGAGCGGCTGCAGATCGGGCGAGGGCAGGACCAACAGCGGCCAGAGGAACTCCTTCCACGAGCCGACGATCGTCAGGAGCGACACCACGCCGATCACCGGGCGCGACATCGGCAGCACGATCGACCAGAACACCCGGAAGACGCCGGCGCCGTCGATCTTCGCCGCCTCGAACACGTCCCTCGGCAGGCGGTCGAAGAAGCGTGCGACGAGCAGCACGTTGAAGGCGCTGGCCGCGGTCGGCAGCCACACGGCCCAGTACGTGTTGACCAGGTTCACGCCGATCAGCGGCACGTCGAGGATGGTGACGTAGAGCGAGATCAGCGACACGACCCCCGGGATGAACAGGGTCGCCAGGACGCCCGCGTTGACGACCTTCGCGTAGCGAGGCTTGAGGATCGAGATGCCGTAGCCGCCCGTGAGGGCGACGAGCAGCCCGAAGAACCAGCATCCTGCCGCCATCCAGACCGTGTTGAGCAGGTATTGGCCGATGCGGATCTGCGACCACGCGTCGGGCAGGTTCTGCCATTGGATGCCGCTCGGCCACCACTCGAACGGGTACTTCAGGATGTCCTGGCTGGTCGAAAGCGCCGCTTTGAAGAGCCACAGCAGCGGCCCGAACGACACGACGATCAGGCAGGCGATGAGGACCACCGCGAGGATCCGGGTCGTGAGGCGCACGGATCGGCGCGACCGATCGAGGGCCGAGACGTTGGTGCGGTCGTCGGCGTCCTTCGCCGCCGCCTTGCTCTTGCCGATCGCGCGGACCGTGGTCGTGACGAAGCTCACGATTCGCTCCATTTCCGCGTCAGCCGGAGGTAGATCGCCGAGACCACGCTGAGCGCCACGGCGAGCATCAGGCTCAGGGCCGTCGCCTTGCCGAAGTCGCCCGACAGGAAGGCGTAGTTGTAGATGAGCATGAGCAGTGTCACCGTCCGGTTCTCGGGTCCGCCCCCGGTCATGACGAACGGGTCGGTGAAGACCTGCATGGTGCCGATGATCTGCAGGAGGAGCATGAGGAGGATGACGCTGCGCAGCTGCGGCAGCGTCACATGCCAGGTGCGCTGGAGGATCGACGCCCCGTCCACCTCGGCGGCGTCGTAGAGCTCTGCCTGGATCGACATGAGCGCGGCGAGGTAGATGATCGTGGCGGTGCCCGCCGTCGCCCAGGTCGCCTGGATCACGATGCTCGGCATCGCGAGCGCCGGGTCCTGCAACCAGCCGATCGGGCCGAGTCCGAACCAGCCGAGCACGGTGTTGAAGAGGCCGGACGACGAGGGGTCGTAGAACTGCTTCCACAGCAGGACGCTGACCACGGGCGGGATGATGACGGGCAGGTAGACCAGCACGCTCGAGATCTGGCGACTGCGGCGCAGCTCCGCCATCACCATCGCCATCAGGATCGGCAGCGGGAAGCCGATGAGGAGCGCCAGGACGGCGAACCAGACGGTGTTGCCCGCGGCCGTCCAGAGCAGCGGGTCGGCCAGCACGCGCTCGAAGTTGCGCAGTCCCACCCAGGCGGGATCGTTGATGAGGTCGGTCTGCTGGAACGCCAGGATGAGGCTCTTCAGGATCGGCCACCACGCGAAGTAGCCGAACGTGAGCAGCAGCGGCAGGAACATGACGAGCGTCGGCACGCCGCCGTTGCGCACCCAGACCAGGAACCGCGCGCGCGGTCCTCGGCGCGGCCGGGGCGCAGGGGGCGGCGGGCTTCCGGCGGCGTCCGCGTCGGCCGGACGGCCGACGAAGGGCGGGGCGGTTGCGGTCACGGTGTGTCTCCCGTCGATGTTCTCGGGCCGGATGCGTCCGGTGGCCGCGGCTGCCCGCGGCCGCCGGAACGGATCATCCGGCGTCGACCAGGTCCTGGACCTGTGTCTGGGCCGAGGTCAGCAGCTCGTCGAAGTCCGCGTCCTCGCGGGTGAGGACGGCCTGCACCACCGGATCGAGCGCCGCGTAGAGCTCCTGCGCCTTCTTGGCGGGCTCAGGCAGGATCGTCGCCGTCGCCAGGCTGTCGAGGTACGCGGTGTAGTTCTCTCGCGGAACATTGATGTACGGCTCGATCCAGCCCAGGTACGTCTGATACTGCTCGTCCGAGACGACCGGCACCTCGGGCAGGCCGACCGGCAGGTCATCCGCGACCTGCGCCTCGGCCCATGTGACGGCAGCCTCTTCGTCGACGTACCGGTTCAGGAAGTAGAACTTCGTCCACTCGAGCGCGGCGCACAGCTGGTCGGGCGTGGCCTTGGGGTTGTACCACTGGATGTTGCCGCCGCCCAGCACGCCCGCGGGGTCGTCGCCGGTCGGGAACGGCGCGAGCCCGAAGTCCTCCTTCGGCATGCCTCGGCCGATGACGAGGCTGTTGTACAGGTTCGCCCCGTTGAGGCTCTGGCCGATGGAGCCGGCGGCGATGTCGTCGCGGATGGCGTTGTTGTCGTAGAGGTAGTTGGCGCCCGCGGCCTCCTCCTCCCAGCGCACGTCGTGCAGGAACTGCAGGCTCGCCTCCATCCCCGGCGTGGCGAGGGTCACGGTCGTGTCGTCGCCGTCGACCTCCTCCACGAGGTCGCCGTTGGAGTACGACATCGAGGTCAGCAGCCAGCCGCCGGTGTTGCCGGTGGTCGGGATGATGAAGCCGGTCTGTCCCGTCTCCTCCGTGATCGTCGCCGCGGCATCCAGCACCTCGTCCCACGTCGCGGGCGGCGCATCGGGATCGAGCCCGGCCTCAGTGAACAGCGCGCGGTCGTAGATCAGGCCCATCGTGTACGCGGCGCGCACGACGCCGTAGGTGCGGCCGTCAGCGTCCTCCGTGACGGCCTTCAGCTGCGGGTTCAGCTGGCTCAGCACGTCGTCGTTCTCCACGTACGCGGTGATGTCGGCCGCCTGGCCGCGCTCGATCAGCGACTGGATGTCGGTGAACGGCACCTGCAGGGTGGTCGGCAGGGTTCCCCCGACGAGAAGGGCCGGGAACGTCGAGACGTCGTACTTCGTCTCCTCGTCGTCGATCGTGATGTTCGGGTGGTCCTCCTCGAACTGCGCGACCGCGTTCTCCCACGCCTCGAGGTTCGCCGTCTGGTCGGACGTCGGGCGCTCGCCCACGGTGATCGTCACATCAGCGTCGGGGTCGCAGGTCACCGCCTCGGCCGACGGTGTCGACGAGGGCGTGCCGCCGCCCGCGCATCCGCTCACGAGCAGTCCCGTGACGGCGATGCCGGTGATGAGTCCGCCCACGCGGACCCAGCGCTGCTGTGTCATTTGCCTCTACTCCTTCGTAGTTCGGGTGTGCACCTGCACAATTCGGCGGGCACGCGGATCTCGATACAAATCTCAACCGGTTTCACAACTCTGGCCGGAAACCGATCTGGTGTCAAGCCGGACTGGGATGCTGGGGCAGCCAGCCCTCGCGAGACAGCCACGCGGCGCACGCCCCGGTCCACGGCACGAGGTCGCCACCGAGGCCACAGCCGTGCCCGCCGAGAGGGTAGAGGTGGAGTTCGTGGGGCGTTCCCGCTCGTTGCAGCGCCGACGACAGCAGGAGCGAGTGCTCGACGGGCACCTTCTGGTCGTCGAAGGAGTGGAAGAGGAAGGATGCCGGCGCCTCAGGGGTCACCAGGCGCTCCAATGAGAGGGCGGCTCGCCGTTCCGGCGTGTCGTCGTCGCCCAGGAGGACCTCCCTCGATCCCTGATGAGAGTGGGTTTCCAGTGACACAACAGGGTAGCCGAGCACCAGCCCGTCGACCCGATGGGACGCGTCGGCCGGCCGAAGCGCTGCTAGCCCGGCGGCATGCCCGCCGGCCGAGAACCCGACGAGCAGCACACGGTCGGCGCCGGCGTCGCGCGACTCGGCGATGCGGGCGCCGATCGCCTCGTGCGCGGCGGGATGCGGCATCCCCACGGGGTACCGCAGGATGTCCGCTTCGATGCCGAGCCCAGCCAGCCAAGCGGCGACGGGCTCGGCCTCGTGCGGAGCATGGCTGCGATAGCTCCCACCGGGGAGAACGAGGGCTATGGTCGTCATGTCACACCTTTGAAACCGGTTGTTACCTCACAGCGTTGCATGTACGCTCGTCGGCGGGCAACTCCGCTGCGGAGACGGACGCCCTCGGAGTGAGGAGCAAAGGTGCACGACGACCGGTCGCACGTGCAGGCACGCCTGCGGAGGTTCACCCGGGAACGGCTCGTGCCGGCGGTGCACCCCGACTTCCAGCCGCTGCGGGTCGAGCACTGGTCCGTCCCCGACGAGCCGGTCCCGTTCGCCGAGGCGGTCGATCACGCGTACGAGGCGACTCCGGCCGGCTGGAGCTGGGGCCGGGCGTGGAGCTCGACGTGGTTCCGGATCTCGGGGCGCCTTCCCGAGGGCTGGAGCCCGCAGCACACCGAGATCGTCTGCGACCTCGGCTTCACGGCCGACCGCCCGGGCTTCCAGGTCGAAGGCCTCGCGTATCGCCCGGACGGCAGCATCGTCAAGGCGGTGTCGCCGCGCAGTCACCACCTGCCGCTCGACGCCGCAGTCGTCGGCGCCGACGCCGACGAGCTCACGCTCTACGTCGAGGCGGCCGCCAATCCCGATCTCGCCGGGGAATGGACCTTCGCGGCGACGCCGCTGGGCGACAAGCAGACGTCGGGCGACGACGCGCGGTACCGCCTCGGTGCCATCGGCCTCGTGCGCCGCGACGAGACGGCGTGGGAGCTGCTGCAGGACATCCAGGTGCTGAGCGGTCTGCTCGGTGAGCTTCCGCAGGACTCCCCGCGGCACCACACGATCGTGCGCGGCCTCGAGCGGATGCTCGACGTCGTCGATCCCGACGACGTCGCGGGCACCGCCGCACTCGCCCGCGAGACCATCGCACCGCTCCTCGCCTCCCCCGCGCACGCGTCCAGCCATCGCATCGTCGCCGTCGGCCACGCCCACATCGACTCGGCATGGCTGTGGCCCACCCGCGAGACGATCCGCAAGGTCGCGCGGACCTTCTCGAACGCGCTGGAGCTGATGCAGCGGCATCCGGAATTCGTCTTCGCGGCCTCCTCCGCACAGCAGTACGCCTGGCTCGAGCAGCACTACCCCGAGCTGTTCGCGCGCGTGCGGGAGCAGGTGGAGGCGGGAAGATTCGTGCCGGTCGGCGGCATGTGGGTCGAGTCCGACACCAACATGCCCGGCGGCGAGTCGATGATCCGGCAGTTCGTCCACGGCAAGCGGTTCTTCCGCGAGCGCCTCGGCGTCGAGACCGAAGAGGTCTGGCTTCCGGACTCCTTCGGCTACTCCGCTGCTCTCCCCCAGATCGTCCGCGGCACCGGCAACCGCTGGTTCCTGACGCAGAAGCTGTCGTGGAGTCAGGTCAATCAGCTGCCCCACCACACGTTCTGGTGGGAGGGGATCGACGGCACGCGCGTGTTCACACACCTGCCGCCGGCCGATACCTACAACTCCGAGCTGACGCCCGCCGAGCTGCTGCACACCGAGCGCAATTTCAAGGACGCCGGCGCCGCGACCACCTCGCTGGTGCCGTTCGGGTTCGGTGACGGCGGCGGCGGACCGACCCGCGAGATGCTGGCCGGGGCCGAGCGGTCGCGCGACCTGGAGGGACTCCCCCGCGTGGAGATCGCCGCACCGCGCCGCTTCTTCACGGATGCCGAGGCCGAGTATCCGGACGCGCCGGTGTGGGCGGGCGAGATGTACCTCGAGCTCCACCGCGGCACCTACACCTCGCAGCTGCGCACCAAGCAGGGCAACCGTCGCAGCGAGCAGCTCCTGCACGAGGTCGAGCTGTGGTCGGCGACGGCCACGGTGCGGACGGGCGCGCCGTACCCGTACGACGAATTGCGACGGGCGTGGGAGAACGTGCTGCTGCTGCAGTTCCACGACATCCTGCCCGGGAGCTCCATCGCGTGGGTCCACCGCGAGGCCGAGCGCGACCACGCACGGATCCGCGGGGACCTCACCGCCCTCATCGAGCGCAGTCTTGCGGCCCTCGTCGGGCCCGGATCGACCGCGCTCCTCGCCAACCCGATGCCACTGCCCGCCTCCGCTTCCGGGACTGCCGGCGGCGTCGAGGCCTTCGCGATCGGCACGCCCCCCGAGACGGCAACCGCCGTGACGTGGGAGCGTCGGCCCGACGGCGGGCTCGTGGTCGACAACGGCGTGCTGCGCGCGGTCTTCGACGCTCGCGGCCTCGTGATCTCGCTCATCGACGCCGGCTCGGGGCGCGAGGCGGTGGCGCCCGGCGGCGCCGCGAACCGGCTGGTGCTGCACCGCGACACCCCCAACGAGTGGGATGCCTGGGACATCGACGACCACTACCGCCGCAATGCCACCCCGCTCGACGCCGATGCGCCCGATTCCCTCGACGCGAGCACCGGCGACGACGGCTCGGTGACGGTCGACGTCGTGCGTTCGTTCGGAGCGTCGCGCGTCACCCAGCAGTTCACGCTGGCGCCGGCTGCGCCCGCGCTCGACCTCGAGCTGGTCATCGACTGGCACGAGAGCCAGAAGCTGCTGAAGCTGTACGTCGACATCGATGTGCACGCCGACGTCACCGCTGCCGAGACGCAGTTCGGCCACGTCCATCGCGTCACGCACGAGAACACCTCGTGGGAGGCCGCGCGCTTCGAGTTCTGCGCCCATCGGTGGGTGCACGTCGGCGAGCCGGGGTACGGCGTCGCTGTGGCCAACGACTCCACCCACGGGCACGACGCCCGGCGGACGCCGCGGGCAGGGGGCGGCCGCACCACGACGCTCGGGATGTCGCTCATCCGGGCGCCCCGCTATCCCGACCCGGTCGCCGACCAGGGCGCACACACCCTGCGGGTCGCGCTGCGGCCGAATGCCGGCATCCGGGATGCCGTCGCCGAGGGCTACCGGCTCAACCGGCCCGTACGACAGATCACCGGCGATCACCCCGCCGGCGCGCTCTTCGACATCCGCAGCGCGACCGTCGTCGCCGAGACGGTCAAGCTCGCCGAGGATGCCTCGGGCGATGTCATCCTCCGGCTCTACGAGTCCGCCGGTGGCCGCGGATCCGTCACGGTGACGGCGCTGTTCGCGATCGCGGGCTGCGAGCGCACCGACCTGCTCGAGCGTCCGACCCACGACCCGTGGGGCGGGGAATCGACAACGCTCGAGCTGCGACCGTTCGAGATCGTGACGCTGCGCTACCGACGGGCGACGGTGGAGGAGGCCGTCGGCGCACCCACCGCCTGACCGCCGAGGGCGACGAACTACGATGACGCCATGTCGACGCGCGGGCCGTATGCCAAGAGTGCAGCGAAGCGGGAGCAGATCCTGCGTATCGCGCTGGACCACTTCACGCGGGATGGCTACGATCGCGTCTCGGTGCGGGAGGTCGCCCGCGAAGCGGGGATGACCCAGGCCGGGCTGCTGCACCACTTCGCCACCAAGCGCGATCTCTTCCTCGAGGTCATCAAATGGCGGCACGCGAAGGACGCGGACCGCTTCGAGCCTGGTACGCGGGCGGTCGACGCCCTGATCGACGCCGCGGGCTGGAACTCGCTCGAGCCGGGCCTCGTGAGGTTGTACGTGCTGCTCTCGGCGGAGGGGACCATCGAGCCCGGGCCCGGGCATGACTTCTTCACCGAACGCTACGACCGCACGCTCGGCGCTCTGAGCGACGACATCGCGCAGCGCCAGGCGGAGGGATCGGTGCGCACCGACTATGCGGCCCCCGAGCTCGCGTCCCTGCTCGTGGCCGCCGCGGACGGCCTCCAACTGCAGTGGCTGCTGAACCCGGAGTCAGTGGACATGCGCGCGCGCCTGCGACGCCTCTGGGAAGGCCTGGCGAATCCTGCCCGAGGCATCGTGTAGGAGCCGACCAGGTCGAAGAATGTAGAAAACATATCGTTGACCGTTTTTCGTTGCTATGGTGCCTTCACCGCGGCTGTCTCGCCGCGCTCCACGGTGATGTGGAACCACTCAACGAAAGAGTCAGACATGAATCGGAGACTCGGCACTTGCGCCGTCGTCGCCGCCGGCGTCGCATTCGCCACGCTGGCACCCGCCCCCGCCCAGGCATCGGAACCTCAGCCGCGGATCGTCGACACGACCGTGATCACCGAGGTCACCCCCCTCGGCTACAAGGTCACGGGTCTCGCTCTCGAGTACGACGGGACGATCGACCTGGGCACCGCCGACGTCGACGAAGCGGCCTTCGCGGTCCGGGCGACATTGGCGCGACCGGGTGCGCCCACCCTCGAGGGGGCGCGCACCGTCGTCGACGCGTACGCGAGCGATCGCCCGGGCTTCAGCGACACCCAACGGCCCGGGTCGTTCATCATCCTCGAGCTCGACGAGAACGACCCACTCGCGGCGGGTTCGTACAACGAGGGCGGATTCACGCGGCTGTTCGACCTCGTCGGGTCGTACTCCGTCGCGCAGGTCGCCTCCGTCGTCGGCGCGGCGGCAGACACCTCGCACCCGGGCAACGCAGAGAAAGCGCAGAAGCTCAACGGCCACCCCGGACGCACCGTCGTCAACGACGACGTGATCGACCTGATCGTCGACGACTACGCGGCCGGGTCGTACACCGCGCAGTCGGGCGCGACCCTGCCGTACCGGATGTTCACCCCTGCGCTGGACGCGGAGTCGAGCTATCCGCTCGTCGTCACCCTGCACGGCTATGGCGAGAGCGGCTCGGGCAACATCGAGCAGATCGCCGGCAACCAGCTGTCGGTCGCCTTCGCGGATCCGCTCCGGCAGGCGCGCCACGCCGCGTTCGTGCTGTCGCCTCAGGCCGACCCGACCGATCCGCGCAAGGGCGCCTGGTGGTCGCCGGCCATGCAGACCGCCGTCATCGAGCTCATCGAGAAGACGATCGCCGAGAACCCGCGCATCGACCCGTCGCGCGTATACCTGTCGGGGCTCTCGATGGGCTCGTACGGTTCGTGGGGCATCCTCGGCCAGCGATCGGATCTGTTCGCAGGGGCGCTGCTGGTGTGCGGTGCAGGAAGCGAGGCGGCCGCGGTCGCCCAGCTGACGGACTTCCCGATCTGGGCCGTCCACTCCGTCGACGACTCGATCGTCGCGTACGACGCCCCCGGTTCCGACTACCGCATCTTCCGGGCCCTGCAGGCAGCGGGGGCGCCGGTCACCTGGAGCGAGTGGTCGGGTCTGCTGCCGGATGCCGAGCAGGAAGCGCTCGCAGCCGCCGCGCTGACGGCCGCGCAGGCCGATGGGAGCAAGCACCTGTTCACGACCTTCTCGGCCGGCACGACGCCGCTGTTCGACCACGGCTCGTGGATCCCGACGTACACCAACGACATCATGATCGACTGGCTGTTCGCGCAGTAGCCGGCTCATGTCAGGGGGCCCCGCGGTCGCACGCGTGGCCCCTTGACCCTGCCCAAATCCCTCCCGCCTCGCCATTCGTTCGCCATACTGACCACCATGGACGACGTGAACGAGTGGCTGCTGACCTGGGGCGACAATCTGTGGACCTGGGTGGTGCTGCCCGTCGTCGTCCTCCTCGGGTTGTATTTCACGATCCGCTCGGGAGTCGTCCAGTTCCGCCTGATCCCGGAGATGTTCCGGACTCTCACGGACAAGACCCCGCGCACCGCGACCGGCGAACCGCAGTCGGTCTCGGCGTTCCAGGCGTTCACCATCTCGGCGGCGTCGCGCGTGGGCGTCGGCAACATCGCCGGCGTCGGAACGGCGATCGCGGTGGGCGGCCCGGGGGCTGTCTTCTGGATGTGGGTCATGGCGTTCATCGGCGGCGCGTCGAGCTTCATCGAGTCCTCCCTCGCGCAGCTGTTCAAGGTGCGCGACACCGACAGCTTCCGGGGCGGACCGGCGTACTACATGCAGCGCGGTCTCAAGGCCCGCTGGCTCGGGGTGTGGTTCGCGATCATCCTCATCGTCTGCTTCCCCTTCGCCTTCAGCTCGTTGCAGGCGAACACGATCTCCGCGACCGTGACGTCCAGCGTCGGCGGCGGACCGGCGTGGCTGCCATGGGGCATCGGCATCGGGATCGCGCTCCTCACGGGCCTGGTGGTCTTCGGCGGCGTGCGCCGCATCGCGTCGGTGACCCAGCTGCTCGTGCCGATCATGGCGCTCGCCTACCTGCTGCTGGGCCTCGTGGTGGTCGGCCTCCACGTCGATCGCATCGGCCCGGTGTTCGCCGAGATCTTCACCCAGGCATGGGGATTCAACGAAGTCGTGGGCGCGACGTTCGGCTACATCGTGCTGACCGGCGTGAAGCGCGGCATGTTCTCGAATGAGGCCGGCCTCGGCTCAGCACCCAACGCCGGGGCGAGCGCGGCGGTCACCCACCCCGTCAAGCAGGGACTCGTGCAGACGCTCGGCGTCTACTTCGACACCTTCCTGGTCTGCTCCATCACCGCCTTCATCATCCTCGTCTCAGTTCCGGATCTCGCCGGCGCCGAGCGCGGGATCGGGCTCACGCAGGGCGCGCTCGTCGGCACTCTCGGGGAGTGGTCGAACATCGCGCTGAGCGTCATCATCTTCCTGCTGGCGTTCTCGTCGATCCTCGGCAACTACTACTACGGCGAATCGAACATCGAGTTCATCACCACGCGCCGCTCGGTGCTCACCGGCTATCGCATCCTCGTGGTCGTCGCGGTGCTCGCGGGCTCGGTCGCCGGAGCCGACCTGGTCTGGAACTTCGCGGACGGCGTGATGGGACTCATGGCGTTGACCAACCTCATCGCCATCGGCCTGTTGTCAGGCATCGCGTTCCGACTGCTGAAGGACTACACCGGGCAGCGCCGGGCGGGCCGGGATCCCGTCTTCACCCGCGCGCTCCTGCCCGATGTGACCGGCATCGAGTGCTGGGAGGACGAGCTCAGCGTCACCGGTCCGATCGACCTCCAGACCAAGCGCCATCAGGCCGAGAAGCACCGCGACCACCTTCACCAGGACTGAGGTGCCTCTCGTGGGACCGGGTGCTTCGGGTGAACGCGGGCCGGGCGCCGCTCATCACGACGGACCCTCCGCTCTGCCGCACCGCCGGCGTCGTCAGCCGTGCTGGAACCAGGTGGTCTTCCAGTCGGTGTAGTTGTCGAGGGCGTGGCGTGAAAGGTCTCGGCCGAACCCCGACTGCCCGAACCCTCCGAACGGCGTCGTCAGCCCGAGCGCGTCGACCGTGTTCACCGAGACGGTGCCGGCCACGAGCTGCTCCGACACCCGATGGGCGCGCGAGAAGTCCGTGGTCCACAGCGAGGCGGCGAGACCGAACTCCGTCGCGTTGGCGAGGCGCACCGCCTCCTCCTCCGAATCGAAGGCGAGCACCGCCACGAGCGGGCCGAAGATCTCCACGCGGTGAAGCTCGTGCGCG
The DNA here is from genome assembly GCF_044987405.1 of Microbacterium sp. ZW T2_14. Classification (NCBI taxonomy): domain Bacteria; kingdom Bacillati; phylum Actinomycetota; class Actinomycetes; order Micrococcales; family Microbacteriaceae; genus Microbacterium; species Microbacterium sp. ZW T2_14. The sequence continues at coordinate 29,462 of NZ_JBJDRK010000001.1, forward strand.
GCGTCCAGCCCGGCGACGATCGCCGGACGCAGGTAGGCATCGGAGCCCGTGATGGTGACCCGGTCCCCGCCGCTCACCAGCGTGCCGTCGGTCGCCGCGCGTGCGATCGCCCCGCCGACCGCGTCGGCGTGGGCACTGCTGATGAGGCTCCCGTTGCCGGGAGCGCCGGCGAGCGGATCGCTCGGCTCGTAGTCGTGGGATGCCGCGGCCAGCAGAGCGACGAACTCGTCGTGGGCCTCGCGCTGGACGAGGATGCGCGAGTTCGCGGAGCACACCTGGCCCTGGTTGTAGAACGCTCCGAACGCCGCCTTCGCCGCCGCCGCAGGCAGGTCGGCGTCGGCGAAGACGACGTTGGCGCTCTTGCCGCCCGCCTCGAGCGCGAGCCGCTTCATGTTGGAGCTGCCGGCGTCGATCATGAGCTGCTTGGCGACGGCGGTCGATCCGGTGAACGCCAGCACGTCGATGTCGGGATGCCGCGCCATGCGGCTGCCCGCCGTCCCGCCGTGCCCCGGCACGACGTTGAGGACGCCCGGCGGCAGCCCCGCTTCCAGGGCGAGGTCGGCGAGGCGCAGTGCCGTGAGCGAGGTCTCGGTCGCCGGCTTGAGCACCACGCTGTTCCCGGCGGCCAGCGCGGGCGCGAGCTTCCAGGCGGCGATCTCGAGCGGGTAGTTCCACGGGACGATCGCGCCGACGACGCCCAACGGCACCCGCCGCACGAGTGCGGTGGATCCCGGCGGGGTGGCCGGAATCTCGTCGAATCGCTTGTCGGCGAGCTCCCCGTACCAGCGGAACGTCTCGGCGGCGCCGGGCACGTCGACGGTGAGCGTCTGCGCGATCGGCTTGCCCGAGTCGAGCGTCTCGAGCAGGGCGAGCTCGTCGAGGTGCTTCATCATCAGGTCGGCGAGGCGAATCAGGACGCGGCCGCGCTCGGCGGCGCCGAGGCGACGCCAGGAGCCCTCCTCGAATGCCCGCCGGGCGCTCGCGACCGCCAGGTCGACATCGCGCGCGGTCCCCGCTGCCAGGTCGGCCAGCGGGCGCAGCGAGCCCGGGCTCACGGCCGTGATCGTCCCACCCTCGGCCGCATCGACACGGCGCCCGTCCATGACGGCGCGGCCGTCGATCGCCAGCTCGCGGCTGCGCGCAGCCCAATCGATCGTGCTCATGTCTGGTCCTCCTGGCGGGCTCCGGCGGAGGCGTCGATCGCGGTCCACGCCATCAGCACCGCGGCGTCGAGCAGCGCGCGCTCCGCGGCCGGCCCGAGGCAGGCCGCGGCGAACTCTTTCTGATGGTTCGTGTACGGCAGCGAGTCGACGCCGATATAGGGGTGGATGGCGGGCACGAGCTGCGAGACGTTGCCCATGTCGGTGGATGCCCGGTTCATCCGGTGCGCGAGCCCGGCGTCGGCGAAGACCCGACCGCGCCGCTCGGCGTTGGCGCGGTACGCGGCGAGCGCTCGCGCATCGGTACGGAACTCCGCGTAGGGCTTGCTCTCGGGCGTGATGGTCAGGGTCGCCCCTGTCGCGAGGGCCCCGGCTTCGAAGCACCGATGCACGCGCTCCTCGAGCACGGCGAGCTCGTCGAGCGAGGTGGCGCGGGTGTACCAGCGACCCTCGGTGCGCTCGGGGATCGCGTTGGGTGCGGCACCGCCGACGGTCTGGATGCCGTGCACGCGGGTGTCGGGCGGCAGCTGCTGGCGCAGCATCCCGATGGCGACCTGGGCGATGACGAAGGCGTCGTTGGCGTTGACGCCCTGGTCCGGGTAGGCGCCTGCGTGGGCCGAGACGCCGTCGTACGCGATGTGACTGTGGGCCACCGCGAACGGGCGTGCTTCAGCGACGTCGACCGGCGCCGGGTGCACCATCATGGCGAGATCGAGGTCGCCGAAGGCTCCGGCATCCATCATGTCGATCTTGCCGCCGCCGCCTTCTTCGGCGGGCGTGCCGTACACCCGCACCGTGATGCCGAGGTCGTCCGCGAGCCGCGCGAGCGCCAGCCCCGCGCCCACGGCGCTCGCGGCGATGAGGTTGTGACCGCAGGCGTGCCCGAGCCCGGGCAGCGCGTCGTACTCCGCCATGACGCCGATGATCGTCGGGCCGCTTCCCGCCTCGGCGAGGAGGGCGGTCTCGAATCCGAGGTACGAGGGTGTGACGCGGAATCCGGCGTCGTGCAGGGCATCGCCGACCCAGGCGGCGGCACGGTGCTCCTCCCAGGCCGTCTCGGGATGAGCGTGCAGCGTCTCCGACAGTGCGACAAGACGAGCGGATGCCGCGGCCACCGCCTCGTCTGCGGCATCCTTCATCCCGACCGAGGTCCCGTCACTCATCACCGGGCACTCCGTACGAGGGGGCCGCGGCGGGGTTCAGCGCTCGCGTGACGTAGTCGTCGCGCTGCGGCATCCACACCGCAGCAAGGGCTTCCAGGTCGTCGACCGGGCTGTCAGCCCAGTCGACGCGCAGGTCGGTCACGCGCCATCCCGCCTGCCGCACGACCGCGAGGCCGGCGGAATGGACCGGGCCGGCCTCTCCCCCCTCGTCGATCGCGGCGCGGAGCGCGGCCAAGAGCCGCCACTCCAGGTCGCCGGCCGTCTGCCGGTAGGCGTCGATCATGAGCTGGGGGATGCCGGCGCCCGCCAGCATGTTGCCGCCGGCGGCGACGCCGTCGCCGACGGCATCGCCGAAGACGCCCAGCGCCTGAGGTCCGGAGTAGGCAGCGGCGCGGCCCGCGTCGTCGATGACGAGCAGCTGCCGCGACGCGATGTTGTCGGTGCCCTCGACGATCGCCGCGAGCGCGTCCGTGGCCGACAGTCCGGCGCGGAGTCGGTCGAGCAGCTGCGGCCCCAGCCTCGGGTCGGTGATGTTCTGCGAGTTGACCGCGCCCACGCCGTCCGCCAGGTGCACGCAGCGTGCCGCCACGGCGGGCGATGACGAGCAGATGGCCGATCCGAAGGCGCCGGACGCGTCGCGGGCGACGATCGAGAACGTCATGCGCCGGCCTCGTCGGCCGGTGCGCCGATGAGCGGCGTGCTCAGGACGGCGGTCGCGTCGATCTCGACGAGCCACTCGGGACGGGCGAGCGCGCTGACGACCAGGCCGGTGGAGACCGGATGGACGCCCTTCAGCCACCGCCCCATCACGCGGTAGACGGGTTCGCGGTAGCGGGGATCGACGAGGTAGACGACGACCTTGACGATGTCGTCGAGCGACGAGCCGGCCTCGTCGAGCAGCATCGCGATGTTGGCCATCGCCTTCTCGGCCTGCGCCTCGACATCGCCGATCCCGACGGACTCCCTGGTGTCGAGGTCCTGGCCGATCTGCCCGCGCAGGTACACGACCCCGCCCGCGACGACGGCCTGGCAGAGATCGTTGTCGAGGTTCTGCTCGGGGTAGGTCTCGCGGGTGTTGAAGGGACGGATGCGGGTGTGGGTGGGCATCAGGATGCACCTCCGGTCAGGACCACGGCGTCATCGGGCAACGCCTCAGGTGACGTCTCGGGATCGCGGTAGGCGAGATAACTTCGCTGGATCTCGATCTGGTCGGCGAGGTACTTCGCGTCGTGCCACACGCCCCAGATGAAGCTCGACCCGCGTCGCGACTGCCAGGGCAGCCCGAGGAAGTAGATGCCCGGCTCGGTCGACACGCCCCGCTGCTGCACGGGCCGGCCTCGCTCGTCGAAGGCGTCGAAGTGGAGCCAGCTGTAGTCGGCGGCGAAACCGGTCGCCCACACGATCGACGTGATCCCGGCGGCCTCGAGGTCGAGCTCGAGGATCGGGTTCGTCACCGCCTCCGGCTCCGGGCCGAGGACGCGGGCCTCCGGCTCCTCCGGCAGGTCGAGCCCGTTGCGCGCGACGTGCGCGTCGGCCTCGTCGAGCAGCGACAGGTAGTTGGCGTCGCCGTTGGCGATGTTCTCGCCGAGGTCGGGGGCGAACCGCATGACGCCGTCGTCGAACGCGCGGGCGCGGCCGACGAGCGTGATGCCGTCGGCGGCGAGGGCGCGGAAGTCGACGGTGTGGCCGCCGCGCGCTCCGCTGACCGCGATCGTCACGTGCTCGGCGCCGAGCGGCGGTGCAGCGGCATCCCACTTGCCGAGCACCCCCAGCCACCAGCAGAAGTCGCGCCCGCGATAGCTGCGCGGGGGCCGGTCGTGGGGGCCCACCGCGAGGTGGACGGACCGCCCCGATCGCCGCAGCTCGTCGGCGATCTGCACACCCGACGACCCCGCCCCGACCACCAGCACGCCGCCCGCGGGCAGCTGCTGCGGGTTGCGGTACGAACTCGAGTGCAGCTGGAGCAGCCCGGCGTCGTCGGGCACGACGGTCGGGATGACGGGACGCTGGAAGGGACCGGTCGCCGCCACGACGAAGCGCGCGTCGATGGGCCCGTCGGACGTCTCGACGCGGAACCCGGGCCGCGCCACGTTCCGATGCACCGCCGTCACGCGGACGCCGCACCGGATGGGCGCGGCGATCTTCTCGGCGTAGGCGGTGAAGTAGTCGGCGACCTGATCCTTCGAGGCGAAGGCGTCGGGGTCGACGTCGAACTCCAGACCCGGAAATCGGTCGTGCCAGGCGGGTCCGTTGGCGACGAGCGAGTCCCAGCGGCCCGTGCGCCAGCGCTCGGCGATGCGGTGACGCTCCACGACGAGGTGCGGGATGCCGCGTGCGCTCAGGTGCTCGCTCATCGCCACGCCGGCCTGGCCCGCGCCGACGACGAGAACTTCGACCTCTGCTACCGACATCCCTGCCTCCATTGCTCCGCGCCGAGAACTTCCTCGACCCGGTTCACGCTAGGCACCGCGGCGCCATCTGCATACTTCAGGGTTTCGCACCAGTGCATCTGTTGAATTGATACAGTGCACCCATGGCACGCCTGAGTCGCTCCGACATGACGCTCGTGCAGCTGCGCTACTTCGTCACCACGGCGACGCGCCGCTCGATGACCGAGGCGTCCGCCGATCTGCACGTCGCCCAGTCCGCGGTGTCGACGGCCATCGCGCAGCTCGAGCGGACCCTCGGAGTGCAGCTCTTCGTCCGTCAGCGCAGCAAAGGACTGGCTCTGACGGATGCCGGCGAGCAGCTGCTGCGCGACGCGCGGTCGTTGCTGGCGCAGGTCGACGAGATCACCGACAACGTGCGCGGGCACCACCACGAGGTCCGCGGCACCCTGCGCCTCGCCTGCTTCGTGACGCTGGCGCCGTTCGTGCTGCCGCGCCTGATCTCCCGCGTCGAGGAGCAGCATCCGCGCCTTCGCATCGAGATCATCGAGGCGGACGTCGACGGGACGGTGGAGCTCCTGCTCAACGGCACGGTCGAAGGCGCCATCGCCTACGACTTCGGCGCCGTGCACGATCTCTCGTTCGACCACCTCTACTCCGCCGCGCCGCACGTGATCCTCCCCACCGACCACCCGCTGGCCCGGCGCAAACGGCTGAAGCTCACGGAGCTCGCCGGCCAGGACATGGTGCTGCTCGACATCGCGCACTCCCGCGAGTACTTCCTGGGCATGCTGCACGCCGCCGGGGTCGAACCGCAGGTGCGCTACAGCTCGCGCAGCTACGAGACGGTCCGCTCACTCGTCGCGCGCGGCCAGGGGTACTCGATCCTCAACCACGTCCCCCAGTCCCCGCGCACGTACGACGGCGGCGAGCTGGCCGCCATCCCGATCGCGGGCGACGCCCCGCCGCTGGACGTCTGCTTCGTGCGCGTGACCGACGTGCGCGCCACCGCCCGCGCGCGGGTCATCGGCGCGCTCGCCCGCGAGCTGTTCGGAGCCTCCTCCGACGCTCAGCAGTGACAGCTGCTGCTGCCGGTAGGGCACTCGGCGTGCGCCGGTGTCGAGGGCGGCACGTCGAGGGCGGGGTTCTGGTCGAAGAAGCCGTTGGGCTTGAGCGTGAAGCCGGTGTAGTCGACCGGCATGATGGGCCAGTCCTCCACCCGCGGGAAGTGGGTGAGCCCGAAGCTGTGCCAGAGGACGACGTTCTCACCGTCGATGCTGCGGTCGGCCCGGATGTACTCCGGAAGCCCCGGTGTGCCGACGCTCTGGTTGACGTAGTCGCCGGCCGGGAACCTCTCGTCCTCCGCGAACTGCGTGACCCACAGGTGCTCGGTGGCGAACGCGGCCCGCTTGCTGATCGACGACCCGTCGGCCGCGGCCAGGGTGGGCAGCGCCTCGGGGATCAGCGTGTACGCGACCGGCTCGCCGACCCGGTTGGTCTTCTCGGTGTTGACCACGTCCCAGACCCGACCCACCGACCCGTCTGCCTTGCGGCGCGCCTCGGCCTCGGTGGCGAGCACATGGCGTGAGCGCGAGAAGGCGTTGCCGTGAGGGTTGCCCTCGCCCTGCGGCATCCGTTTCAGATCCAGCTCGTGCACGGCGTTGCGATCGCCGTCGACCGCCATGTCGAGACGGGCGCAGAAGATGTGCTGATGGTACGGAGCGGCCAGACCCGGAGCGATCTGCGACGCGTACGGGTAGCCCTCACCCGGGTAGCGGGCCGTGAAGACGATGCCCGTCGCCTTCGCCTCGAACTGGATCGTGCCGTCGAGGTAGAAGTACCAGTAGAAGCCGTAGTCGTAGTTGCCGACGGTGGTGAAGAAGCTGACGACCAGACGGCGCTGTCGCCGCGTCGAGCGGTGGTTGGCCCACTCGTCGGTGTGCTTCCACAGCAGGCCGAAGTCCTCCTCGTGGATGCAGATCGCCTGCGGGATCTCGCGCGGGTTGCCGAAGTCGTCGGCGACCACCGGGGAGAGGTAGGTGATCTCGCCGAGGCAGTCGCACCCGAGCTCGAGCGAGTTCGCGTCGCGACCGACCAGGTACTCGCCGGTGTCGAAGTAGTTCTGCCACGAGCGGTACGGCGCGGGATCGCCATAGGGAACGACCATCTCGGCGATCGAGGCACGATCGATGATCGACCTGCGCCGGCCGCCGTCCTCGATGCCGATCCGGCTGAGCACCAGCCCTTCACGGGCGTCGAACCCGACATGCAGGTCCCACTTCTGCCACCGCAGCACGTTGCCGTCGAGGGAGAAGCTCGGGCCCTCCGGCTGGGTGATGTGCAGCGGCTTCAGGTCGGTGCGCACCGGACCGGTGAGCTCGGGCGACTCGAAGTTGCCGTTGGTCAGCGGGTCTTCCGACGGCCCGTCGTCGATGATGCGTACGACGCGTCGCTCGATCATGTCGACGAAGGCGACGAGCTGGTCGATGGGGTGCCCCCAGGCATAGTCACCGGGCTCATGCTGCACGAACGCCAGCCCGCGCAGAATGCGCCGGCCCTCCTCACCCTCGTAATCGAAGATGCCCGCCGACAGCGGGGCGACACGCACCTGGTGCGGCTCGAGCCCTCGCGCGCTCAGGGCCGTCCGCCACCCGTCGTCTGCCGCCAGGATGCTCTCGATCGCGTCGAACTCCTCCAGCAGCACCGGGGCCTGACCGACGCCGGCCTCCACGGTGGTCGCCGACAGCGTCACCCCGTTCGTGACGTCGATGACGGCATCCGTCGTCTCACCCGTCGCGGTGTCGAGGAGGACAGCCCTCGCGCGGCGCGCGGGGGTCGGTGCACCGTCTCGCAGCGACGCCTTGTCGGGCTCCTTGAGGCTGAGATACGCGACCCGCACGGTGTCGCCCAGCCGTCCCTCGGCGACGAGGTGGTCGCGGGCGACGGTCATCTCGTCGGCAGTGAGGGGATCGAGCGGGTGCGCGGTCGAGGTACCGGCCGCCGGGCGCGTGCCGATGCGGATCTGCTGCTCCATCAGATCGCGGCCTTCTCGAGCTCCGGCTCCTCGACGGCGGACGGGCCGCGCCGCTTCTCCCAGAAGTAGCCCACGAGTGCGAGGGCCGTGATGGCGAGCAGTGTGCCGATGGTGAAGCCCTCGAACGTCAGCTGATCCACCCCCCAGATGTCGAGGAAGTCGTACTCCAGACCCAGCGCCGGCTCGATCGTGCCCGGGAAGACCGCGACCCACGATCCGAGCAGCACCCAGGCGTAGATCACACCGGTGCAGATCCACAGGCCGACGCGTCCGCCCGGCACGGTGAACGGACGCTCGACGTCCGGGTACTTGCGACGCAGGACGATGATCGTGGGGAAGATCACCAGGTACGACAGCAGCAGGGTCGAGATCGCGATGATCAGCACGACCGTGAAGACGGCGGCCGTGCTGCCCGTGAGCAGCACCGTGGCCATGATGCAGAAGACCGAGGCGACGACGCCCGACAGGATGTTCATGCGTACCGGGGTGCCGAAGCGCTCCGAGAACTTGCCGAAGTAGCGGAAGAATGCGCCGTCGGCGCCGGCCGCCGCCTGCACACGGTCGGAAGCGATCATCCAGGCGCTGGCCTGGGTGAGGACGATGAAGATGAACAGCAGCGCCGCGATCGTCATGACGGGGCCCGAAGCGATGCCGTAGACGCTGAAGACCTCCTCGAAGGCGTCCAGGAAGCCGCTGGCGCCCTGGACCTTCTCTGCCGGCAGCACCGCGAGGATGGCGAAGACCGGCACGAGGTAGCAGAGGATCGAGATCGTGCCGGAGGAGGCGATCGCGCGCGGCACGTCCTTCTGCGGATTGCGCATCTCTTCGGCGGCGCCGTTCGGGGCCTCGAAGCCGACCACGGCGAACAGGATGAGCGGCGTCACCGCCAGGAAGCCGGCGAGCGTCGGAGAGAAGTCGCCGGCCGCGTACCCCTGCACACCGTTCTGCAGGGCGTAGATGAACACGGTGACGACGAAGATGACCAGCAGCGAGACCTTGACGATCGCACCGGCCGCGACGATGCGCTTGCCGTACTGCAGTCCGATGATCGCGGTCGCGATGGCGGCCCAGATGAAGACGAGCTTGAAGACGAGGTCCCAGAAGCCGCCCTCCTCGAGGGGGCTGATGTAGGCGCTCCACGTCGCCGCCGCGATGAAGACCAGCGCACCGCCCATCCACAGCGGATTGGTGATCCAGTAGAACATCGTCGCGATCGCCGCGGTGAGCTTGCCGAACGCGAGCCTGACCCACACGAAGGGGCCGCCCTCCCCGTGGAACGTGCTGCCCAGCTCGGCGATCACGAGGGCGTAGGGGAACAGGAACGTCACCCCGATGACGAGCGTCCACGTGAAGGCCTCCGCGCCACCCACCGCCGCGATCTGGGCGATCGTGTCGATGGCGATGATGGCGCTCACCGACAGGAAGATGATGTCGAGGCGGCCCAGCGTCTTGCGGAAGGGCTGGGTTCGGATATCCGATGTCTCGATCTGTAGAGCACTCATGGGGACTCCTCGGTCCAACGTCACGGCTGCCTCGAACGCCTCCATCGGCTTCGATCGCGCGTTGAGTCAACCTCACACCCGGCCTGCGCGCCAATATCGGTACCCGGTGCACTAGATCAATTGATCTGATGAAGTCTACGTTCGTAATCCACTTGACACATGGGCGAAAAGTTGGATGCCGGGCGGCAGGGCTGGCGGGAATCGCGCCGCATCTGCCCGGGCACGCGGGTGCGCGGCATCCCGGTTCCGCGCACAATGGCGGCATGACAGGGCAGAGAAGCATCGTCCGGATGTGGCGCGGCAGCGTGCGTGCTGAGGACGTGGACGAGTACGTGGCCTACATCGAGCGCACCGGCATGGCGGAGTATCGCGAGACCCCGGGCAACCTCGACGCCTGGATGCTGACGCGCGACCTCGGCGACGGCACGACCGAGATCGTGACGGTCTCGCGCTGGGAGAGCTTCGAGGCGATCACGGGCTTCGCGGGGGCCGACATCGACACCGCCGTGTACTACCCCGAGGACGATCGGTTCCTCGTCGAGCGCGACGATGTCGTGCGCCATTGGACCCAGGTGTCGTAGACCCGGGTCGCAGCGCCGGTCGCGCGCCCTCGAACCGCCCGAGGTCTCGGGCGGTTCGAGGGCGGCGTCGTGCCGAGCGGAGCGCTCCCGGCTACTTCACGCCCGCGTCGACCGCGTGTGGCCGCCGCCGCGGCGCGAGCGCCACCGCGAATCCGGCGAGTGCGACGGCGGTCGACAGGATGAGGCCCGGGCGGAACCCGTCCAGCATCTGGGCCGCGCTCGCGTCGGCGGCCAGGTCGCCGCCGGCGATGAGCGCCGAGGTCACCGCGAGCACGAGCGCCGCGCCCACCTGCGAGCTGCTCTGCACGAGCCCCGCGGCGAGCCCCTGCTCGTCGTTCGAGATGCCCGCGGTCGCGCGCTCCTGGATGGCGGGGAAGCCCAGCGCGAAACCGGCCCCGAGCAGCAGCACCGACGGCAGGATGTCGACGGTGTACACCGGCGTGGTGCCCACGCGCAGGAACAGCAGGTAGCCCAGCGACAGCGCGCCGAGTGCCACGGTGATGAGCAGCCGCGATCCGAACCGATCGATCAGCCGGTCGGCGAACGGAGCCGTCGCCACCACCACGAGACCCGCCGGCAGCAGCGCGAGAGCCATGCTGAGCGGCGGCCAGCCGAGCACCGACTGCAGATAGATCGTGAGGATGAACTGGAAGCTCACGTACGACCCGAACAGGGCGATCGCGCTGATGTTGGCTCGCGCGACGAAACCCTCGCGCAGGATGCCGAAGCGGATGAGCGGATGCCGCGCCCGCAGCTCGATCATCGCGAAGGCGGCCAGCACGGCAGCTGCGACCGCCAGCCCGAGGATCGTCTGGAGGGAGCCCCAGCCGGCCTCCGGCGCCGAGACGATCGTGTAGACGAGCGTGAGCATACCCACCGCCAGGGTGACCGCACCCCACATGTCGTGGCCGCCGGTCTTCGCGACGTGGTCGCGCGGGATGAAGAACAGGCCGAGCACGACCGCCGCCACCGCGAACGGCACCGAGAAGAGGAAGGTCCAGCGCCAGCTGAGCGAGGTCATGAGCCCGCCGACGATGAGTCCGAGCGAGAACCCGCTGGCCGCGAACGTCGTGAAGATCGAGATCGCGCGGTTGCGCGAGGGACCTTCGGCGAAGTTCGTCGTGATGAGCGAGAAGGCGGCCGGCGCCGTGAAGGCGGCCGCGATGCCCTTGACGAAGCGGGAGGCGATCACGATCGCGGGGTCGCTCACGAGCCCGCCGGCGAGCGAGGCGAGGGCGAAGACGGTGAGGGCGATGAGCAGGATGCGGCGGCGGCCCAGCAGGTCGGCGAGGCGTCCGCCGAGCAGCAGCAGGCTGCCGTAGCCGAGCACGTAGGCCGAGACGATCCACTGGAGGGTGCCGGTCTCGAGCGACAGCTCGGTGCCGATGGCCGGCAGGGCGACGCCGACCATGGAGACGTCCAGCCCGTCGAGCGCGATGACGATGCACACCACGAGGAGCAGCAGCCACGTGCGCGTCGTCCAGCGCTGGGTCGGGGTGTCGGAACCGGGAACGACCCGGATGGTTGTTGAGGTCACATGCACAAGATACATGCCACGTCATAGGTTGCGTCAACATTGGATTCGCCAGCATGCAATGCCGCGACATATGTTTCGGGCTAGGATGTGATCATGGCCGAGAAAGACGTGGTGGAGCGATGGCGCTCCCTCCAGTCCACGTACCTCTCGACGGCATCCGCCCTGGAGCGGGCGCTCGATGAGCAATGCGACCTCGGACTCAGCGAGTTCGAGATCCTCGACCTGGTCGCCGAGGTCCGTCAGGAGCAGTGCCTGATGCGCGACCTGGTCCAGCGCACCCCGATGACCCAGAGCGCGCTGTCACGCATCGTCGACCGACTGCAGAAGGCAGGCCTCGTCCAACGGGCGGAGTGCGGGTTCGACCGTCGCTCGATGGTCGTAGAGATCACCGGCAAGGGCACAGAGGTGCACGCCGAGGCGCAGCAGATCTACCGCTCGCTGCTCGCGGACGAGCTCGGCTGAGTTTGGCGACCCCGCACAGTCGCTGATGTCCCGGGACCGACCGGTCCCGGGACATCAGCAGATCAGGTCGGCCTATGCGGCGGCCGGCGCGGCCGACGCGATGGTGGGCTTCTGGTTTGTCATGATCTGCTTCCTTCTTGTGCGCTTCTGCGGGTGGATCACGCGAGGGCGGTGGCCTTGGCCGCGGGGAGGACGGCCCGCTCGGGATCGAAGGCCTTGCGCAGGATGACGACGGCCTGCTCCACCGCGGCAGTGGTCGCCGCGGACGGGCGCAGCGGGTTGAGCATCATGAAATCGTGGATGGTGGCGTCGTACCGGACAAGGGTGGTGCGCACCCCGGCCGCGATGAGCTTCCGTCCGTAGGCTTCGCCCTCATCGCGGAGGACGTCGTTCTCGTCCACGATGAGGAAGGTCTCGGGCAACCCGGCCAGATCGTCGACCGAACCCTGCAGCGGTGAGGCGGTGACGTCCTTGCGCGCCTCGGCGTCGGGGAGATAGCAGTCCCAGAACCAGGCCATCGCGTCGGCGCGCAGGTGGAAGCCTTCCGCGAACTCGCGGTAGCTGCCGGTGTCCATGGCAGAGTCGGTGACGGGGTAGTACAGCGACTGGTGGATGAAGGTCACATCCCCGCGTCGCTTGGCGAGGATCGCGACGACGGCCGCCATGTTGCCGCCGACGGAATCTCCGGCGATCGCCAGGCGGGCAGCATCCAGCCCCTTCGCGGCGCCGTCCCGCGTGATCCACTGCGCTACGGCGTAGGCCTGCTCGATGGCGACGGGATGCCGCGCCTCGGGCGACCGGTCGTACTCGACGAACACCACGGCAGCGTCCACTCCCGTCGCGATCTCGCGAACGAGACGGTCGTGCGTGCCGGCGTTGCCCAGGACCCAGCCTCCGCCGTGGACGAAGAGCACGGCCGGGAGCGGGCCACTCGCACCGATCGGCTTCACGATGCGAACGCGGACGTCGCCGACGGCCGCCGGCACGGTGAGCCATTCCTCCTCGATGTCGGGTTTGTCGACGGGTGCGGCCTGCACGTCGTCGAGGAGCGTGCGTGCACCTTCGACGCCGAGATCGGCGAGGAACGGTGGGGCCGAGGTGAGGTCGGCGAACGCCTGGGCCTCCGGCTGCAGAGTGTGGTCGAACATGTCGGTTCCTTCTGTCTCGTGACGGGTGGGCGGTGCCAGAGCTCGACCGGTTCATGCCGAGCCTGCAAGGAAGACCAGGGATCCCTCGCCGTTGTGACACCTTCGGGCGCGAAAAGAAGGATCAGAGGTTAACGCTTCCTATTTAGTAGTACACAAGGTAGCTTCAGCATCACGAGCCGAGGAATGGAGTGAGAAGTGACCAGCGAGCCCCGCACCGCACTGGCTGACGACGACCCGGACGTGCAGGCCTACACGCGGTCGAGACGGATGCTGTTCGGCATCGCCTACCGGATCCTCGGCAACGCGGCGGATGCTGAAGACGTCCTGCAGGAGACCTGGGTGCGGTGGCAGCTCTGTGATCGCGGCGCTGTCCGCGAGCCGGCTGCCTTCTTGGCGACGACCACCACCCGCCTTGCGATCAACGTGCTCACCAGCGCCCACACACGCCGCGAGACCTACATCGGCCCGTGGCTTCCGACCCCCGTGGATACCAGCAGCGACCCCACGCTCGGCGCCGAGCGGGCCGAAGCTCTGGCGTTGGCGACATTGCTCCTCATGGAGCGGCTCACACCGACCGAGCGGGCGGCCTACGTCCTGCGCGAGGCATTCGTATACCCGTACGCCCGCATCGCGGAGATCGTCGAGACGACCGAGGCCGCCGCACGCCAGCTCGTCAGTCGGGCGCGCAAGCATCTCGCCGGCGACGCCCGCCGCGGGGTGAGCGTGGATGCCCAGCGCACGTTCTTCCAGGCATTCCTCGACGCAGCCCGCAGCGGCGACACCGCCGTCCTCGAGCGCATGCTCGCGAACGATGCGGTGAGCTACACCGATGGCGGAGGTACCGTCCACCGCACCGCCCGCCGCCCGATCCGCAGTCGCGAGAAGCTCGTCCGGTTCCTCCTCGGGATCTCGAGGTGGTTCTGGGGCGATGTCACCGTGCAGCCGGTTCGCGCGAACGGACAAGAGGCCGCACTCCTCTCGCGCGAAGGACGGGTCTTCGCCATGCTGACGATCACCCGGGATGCCGACGCCGTCAGTCAGATCATGTGGGTCATGAATCCTGCGAAGCTCGGCGCCATCACGCACAGGCCGGAACCCTCTGATGCGAGCAGCTCATTACCTCGTGTCCTATTGGCTGGGGCACATGGTAACGTCGAGCCGTGACCGAGGAAGCCTCCACCGCCCCCGTCGTGGCGCTCGACGACATGGTGTGCTTCAACCTCCACGCCGCCTTCCGCGCCGTCACTGCGGTGTATCGGCCGCTGTTGGAACCCCTCGGCCTCTCGTACCCGCAGTACCTGGTCCTCGCGATGCTCTGGGAGCAGGGCGAGCTTCCCGTCGGCGAGCTGGTCTCACGGCTGCGGTCGGATTACGGGACGATCACTCCCCTCGTCAAGCGGATGGAGACGCAAGGTCTCGTCACCCGCACCCGCAACCCGAAGGACGAGCGATCCGTCACGGTGGCGCTCACACCCGAGGGTGACGCCCTCAGAGTCCACGCACCACGGATCTACCAGGTGATCACCGACACGTTCGGCTTCACCCCTGAGAAAGCTGATGCCGCACTCGACGTGCTGCAGTCGATCGTCGCGAACGCCGCCAAGACGCCGGCAGTCGACGAGCGCCCCGGACCGTGAACCCCGACGGGCCGCATTGCGCCACCATCGCTGCAGCCTGCCGTCACTCTCCGCTCGTCGGGTTCCCTGACACACGCGGCATCCGTCACAATTCAGGCCCTTCCCCTGCCATAGCTCAGGGCGCCGACCGTGCGTCCTCGGTTCGGTGCGCGCCTGCGTCAGTAGTCGGCGTGCGCCTCCCTCGAGATGTCGACCTCGGTTTCTGCGTCAGACCATGCGAGGAGCGCATTGTCGAGCTGTCGCCGAAGCCACTGCGCAGACAACGAATCGCCCGGAAGGAGTGCGAGTTGCTTCATCCGGTCGTCGACAGTCCCCACGAGATCGTCGGGTGCGTCAGAGCGTGGATCTTCCATGGACGTGCTTCCTCTCGAGAAATGGATCGGGGAGCGTTCGGCCGAGGTCACTCCGGGTACGCCGCCAGGATACGGCGCCGTTCATACGTGAGCGTCGCGCCGAGAAGCAGCACACCTGCGGTCACTCCCGCGATCTGGGCCGGAAGGGGCTCCCACCCACCTCCGAAGATCAGGAGCAGAGTGACGAGCGCTCCCCCGAGCACGCAGTTCACGGCCGCGATCATGCTCGCCATCGTGAAGAGGAACGACGAGCGGGAGTAGCGCACCCCCAACTCGCCGGTGCGCGGGTTGTCGAGCGAGATCAGATCCGGCCCGGAAGGGTGCAGGCTGACGAAGTGCTCCCGGATCCGCTCCATGCGCCGGCGCACCGTGATGTTCTCGACGCTGGTGTCGACCAGCCGCACCACCGTGAACCACCCGAGCATGAAGATCGTCGGCAGGACGGTGAAGGCGAGACTCGCCAGCAGCGCCGGTGATCCGCCCGCGAACCCGATCGCCACGAGTCCGCCTGACAGTGTCGACAAGTAGATGGTGCTGCGCGTCCCGGCTTCGCTGATGGTCGAGCTTGCGACCGATTGCAGCACGAAGAGCTCTGTGCCCACCGCGCTGTCGAACGCGGCGGCGTTGGAATCGGCATCCGACATCACTCACTCCTCACGATCCGAGCCCCACGGTCGTTCCCTCGCTCATGACCCAGCGTGCCGTCGCGCAGACCTCGCGTGCTTCCGGCTCCAACATGCTGAGTCATGACAGATCCTTTCGGTCGTGGATGCGGGCGTTCCCCGACCGTGCCGGCCGGCAGCCCCCGCAAGACAAGACCAGGCCAGGACCGCGGATGTGACGGCGTCGCGATCTGCGAAGGGCTGCCGGTCAGTCGGCGCTGGGCCGCGGGATGCGCACCCCGGCGTCTCGCAGGCGCTCTTCCACCAGGGCGACCAGCCGCTCGGCGGCGGTTCCCTCGGCCGACCGGAAGTCACGCACCATCCGGTAGCGCGCGGTGGTGTCCGTGCGCACCTGCATCCCCGTGACGAACACCCGATGTGGGATCTCGGATGCGGCGATCTCGGAGGCGCGATCACGAGCCCGCCGCAGTGAGCCTGCGCCTCCCGCGGGCCTGCGGAACGGGACTCGCGGCAGCCCGACTAATCTGGAAAGGATGTCGAATACGCGCGCCGAGGCGGCTTACCAGCGTTCGGTGCTCGCGTTCAAGGATCCGACTCTCGATCTTCTCCACGGCCGCTACGCGCCGTTCGTGGTGGCCATGCTCTCGATCGTGTTCACCGCCGAGCGCCGGTCGGTCGCCGTCGCGGACGCCCATGTCGAGATCGGCGAGGCCCTCGAAGAGCTGCGCGCCGCGGGCTACGACGACGACGAGCGCCGCCTCCCCGTCGGCACCGCCCGCGAGATCTGCCGCAACTGGGTGCGGGTCGGATGGCTCGCGCCGCAGCTGGAGGACGATGTCGAGGTCTACCGGCTGACCGCTCACGCCGTGGGGGCGCTCGAGATCGCGGGCCGCACCGGCGGCGGGCGGGCGCGGGTGTCACGATCGCGGGTGCGGACGCTGCTCGACGCCGTCGAGCGGCTGGCGCGCGACGCGGAAGCCGACCCGGAGGCGCGCATCGCCCTCCTGCTGGAGGAGCGTGACGCCCTCGACGCGGAGATCGCCCGGCTGCGCAACGACGAAGCGGAGCCGATCGACGACGAGCAGCTGTTCGAGGAGGCCGAGAACGTCCTCCACCTCGCGCGGGAGCTCCCCGCCGACTTCTCCCGCGTGGCGGAGTCGATCAAGGCGATGCAGCGGGATGTCGTCGCGGATCTGCGCCGCGACATCCGTCCCACCGGTGAGATCCTCCGCGAGTACCTGCAGCGGGGTCAGCACGTCATGCAGTCGACCCCCGAGGGGCGGGCGTTCGAAGGGGCGCTGCGCCTCATCGGCGATCCCGAGCACATCGACCGCCTCACGACGCAGCTGCGCACGCTGCTCGCCCAGCCGTTCTCGCGCCTCATGGGGCCGGGGCAGCGCAGCGACCTCGACTCGATCGGCCGGCAGGTCGAGAAGGGCGTACAGGACGTGCTCACCGCCCAGCGCCGTGCGTCGCAGGTCATCACGGCGCAGGTGCGCACCCACGACCCGATCCGCGATCGTCAGGTCGACGAGCTGCTCCGCGGGGTGATGTCGGGGCTGCAGGTGTGGATGCAGGACTCCCGACCCGGCGACCGCGTAGAACCGCTGCACACGTTCCCGGTCTCCGACATCGGGCACCTGCGGCAGTCCCTCAGCGACCTGCGCCCACCCGGTGCACCGGCGCCGCTGCCCGCGCCGGACGACATCGAATTCGTGGATGCCGACACCCGCGCCTGGGGCGGACCACGGTACGCCGAGCTCGAGGAGTATGTCGCGACGCTCGGGGACCGCTTCGACCTCGCCACCGCCTTCGAGGGCGCCGCGGACGACACCCGCCGCCCTGTCGATCTCCTGGGACTCCTGGAGATCGCCCACCGCAACGGCATGACCGAGGGCGACGAGGTCTCCGTCGCCGAGGCGCGACGACCCGACGGCTCGAGCCGCCGATTCGCGTTCGGCGCCGTGACCGCCAGCACTGTGAAAGAGATCGAGAATGACTGACCTCGCGACCGCGCCCGACACCACCACGGGGCCTGCCACCACGGACCCCGATACCGGCATCGCCACGGATGCCGCAACGGAGACCGCGATCGGATCCTCCGCCCCCGCGACCGACGTCCCGTTCATCGATCCGGTCGCGATGGAGCACGACCCCGAGGAGCTCTTCCCCGGCGACCGGGGCGTGCTCGACCCCGAGGTGCGCCGCGTGCTCGTGCGGCTTCTTCAGCGCCGCTTCCTGATGGCCGAACGCAACCGCGCCGAGTGGACGGTGCTGATGGACCACCAGCACACGATCGAGTCGCGTCTGAACGACCTCTTCGTCCGTCTCGTCGTCGACCACGATCGTGGCGTCGCCTATAAGGAGCAGATCCGGTCGGACGAACTCGAGGTCCCGATCCTGCTGCGCGATGAGGCGTACTCGCGCGCCGAGACCCTCGTGCTGGTGCATCTGCGCACGGTCTACCAGCGCGAGACGACCGCCGGCGAGTCCTCGGCACGCGTCGACATCGAGGAGATCGAGCAGACGGTCCTGACCTACTTCGCCGAGGCGGACGGCAGCACGGCCCGACGCCAGAAGGCGATCCGCGCCGCGGTGGGCCGGCTGCGCCAGGACGGCGTCATCGACGAGGAGTCCGAGGGCCGCTATCGCATCAACGCGCTCGTCGAGATCCTGCTCAGCTCCGATCGCCTGCGCGCGCTGCGCGACTGGCTCGACACGCAGTCGGCGCAGTCCGTCCCGCTCGACCTCGACGAGGGCGACGACGACGACAGTGACGACGCCGACACCGACACCGACGCCGACGCCGATACCGACGAGGCGGAGGCCGCGCTGTGACCATGCTGGACACCCTCTTCGGGCTCATCCCCGCGGCTTCTCGCGGTCAGCAGTGGGTGGCCGACGAGCTGCAGTTGGTCAACTGGGGCGGCTACGACGGAGCGCACCGCGTGCGGTTCTCGCCGGCCGCGACGCTGCTGTGCGGCGGATCCGGTTCGGGCAAGTCGACCCTGATGGACGCGTATGTGGCGCTCATGATGCCGCACACGACCCCGTTCAACGGCGCCTCCAACGGCGCAGTCGTCGGGCGGCCGCGAGGCCAGGAGCAGCGCAACATCCTCTCGTACGGGCGCGGCAAGACCGACGAGACCCGCACCGAGGACGGCACGAAGCTGACGGTGCTCCGCGGGGACGGCACCGACACCTGGACGGCGATCGCGATGACGTGGCTCGACCACGACGGGTCGCGTTTCACCGCGGTCCGCGCGTGGTACATCCCGGCATCCGCGCGCGTCGTGGAAGACACCGTGCGGGTGCGCGCGACGGTCGCCGGCGCCTTCGATCTCAGCTCCCTCGAGGCTGCGGCAGCGCTGCGGCTGACGGATGCCGCGGTCAAGAGCGCCGGGCTCGACACCGTCGCGACCGACCGGGAGTTCTCGGCGCGCCTGCACACCGTGCTCGGCATCGGTGCGGCGGGCGCCGGCGCCAAGGCGATGAGCCTCCTCGCCCGTATCCAGGCCGGGCAGCAGATCACCACCGTCGACGACCTCTACAAGCGCATGGTGCTCGAGGAGCCCGAGACGCTGGCCACCGCCGACGCCGTCGTCGCGCATTTCGACGGTCTCGAGAGCACGCGCAGCCGCATGCTGACGGCGCAGCAGCAGGTGCGCGCGCTGGAGCCCATCAGGTCGGCGCGGGCGCGCATCGAAGAGTCCGCCGAGCGTCTGCGCCTGCTCGACGACATCGGCCGCTTCACCGAGCCGGACTCGCTGGCGACGCTGTGGCGGGCATCGCGCCGCCTCGACCTGCTGCGCGACGTCGAAGCGGAGCTGCAGGCCGGGACCCGCGCCGCCGAAGCCGCCGTGCGCGAGAAGCAGGCGATGGCAGAAGCAGCCGACCTGGCACGGGAAGGGCTCGCAGACGTGCTGCGCGCCGCGGGCGGCGACCGGCTCGAGACCGCCCACCGAGAGCTCCGCGGCGTCGAGCACCGGCTCACGAGCGTGTCCCGGGAGCGCGAGAAGCTCGACGCGGCGCTCGAGGTGCTGCAGATCGGGGTCGGCTCGGCGTCGGAGTTCCAAGCATTGTCGCAGCGCGCGCGTGAGGCGGCGGCCGATGCGGATGCGAAGCAGACGCTCCGCGAGGCGTATGCGGCGGCGGTCGGCGTGAGGAACGCCCTCGCGGCCCGCGTCACCGAGCTCGAGGCCGAGCGGCGCGAAGCCGAAGGCCATGACGACAACATCCCCGACCGGCTCCGCCGATCCCGCGATCTGCTGGCCCGCACGGCAGGCCTGGCCACCAGTGACCTTCCGTTCGTCGGCGAGCTCATCGAGGTCCGCACGGAGTTCGAGCCGTGGCGAGAGGCCTTCAACCTCGCCCTCGGCGGTTTCGCCACGACGCTGCTCATCGACGTCGCGCGGCTGCCGGCGTTCCGCGCCGCCATCGACTCCGTCCGCACCGCCGACCGCCTGCGATACGAGGGCGTGCACACCGGGCTCCCCGCCGTGGGTGCCCGGGACCCGCAAACGCTGCCCGGCCGGCTCGACTTCAAGAGCACGCCCTTCACGGGATGGCTGCAGGAGGAGCTGGACCGCCGATTCGGCTACGTCTGCGTCGATGCGACCGACGACCTGAGCGGCCACCGCATGACGTTGACCATCACCGGGCAGACCTCGCACGGGTCGCGCGGGGCGCACGGCGGGCACGGCCGCGCCAACGTCCTCGGCTTCTCGACGCACCGCCGCCTGGGCGAGCTCGATGCGCAGCTCGGAGCCGTCCGCGCGAAGCTCGAGGCGGCGCGCACGGCGGCCGCCGAGGCCGGGACCGAGCTCGACGCGTTCGACGCACGGCTCGCGGCCTACGCGAAGATCCAGGGCGTGGCGTGGGAGGAGATCGACGTCGCCTCCCTCGAAGGCGACCGCGAGCGGTGGCAGGCGATCATCGCGGACGTCACCACTGCGAACCCCGCGATCGCCGGCATCCAGTCCCAGATCGAGCAGAAGCGCCGCGAAGCAGCGGAACTGCGGGAGGCGATCGGCGGCGCCAAGGCGGAGGGCCGGCGTCTCGCCGATGCCTGGGCGACCACGACGGACGAGGTCGACGCCGCCCAGGCCGTGATCGACGTGGCGGACGCCGCCGGACGTGCCCTGACCGACGATCAGGCGTCGTATCTCGACACGCAGTTCCTCGTTCCCGACCACAGCGGATCCTCGACGCGCACGCAGGACCTGGCACGCTTCGACGCGGCGCTCGACTCCGCGGCGCGCCGGTTCGGCGACGATCAGCGCGCCGCGCAGGACGCCGTCGCGGAGCAGCGGGAGAGCCTGCGGCGCACCCTGAGCGGATTCCTCGACCGCTGGCCCAACCCGAACCTTCTCGCCGACCCCGACCATTCGCTCGGCGACTTCGAGCGCATCCTCGCCGATCTCGAGACGAGCGGTCTGCACGAGCTCGAGACTGAGTGGCGCGACAGCCTGCTCAAGCTCTCGGGAAACGACCTCACCAACCTCGACTCGACGCTGAGCCGTTCGCTCCGCGAGATCCGGGACCGGATCGAGCCGATCAACGTGATCATGCGGGACCTCCCGTTCTACGACGACGACCACCGGCTGCAGATCACACCGCGCGAGAACCAGTCCGAGGTGCGTCGGCGCTTCCGCCGAGAGCTCCGCGAGGTGCGCGCGCTGATCGAAGCCGTCGCCACCGACGAGGAGCGCGAACGCGCGTACCACCGGATGTCGCGGTTGATCAACCGCCTGCGTCGCACCGCTCCCGACTTCGCCGAGCTCGTCGATGTGCGCAATCACGTACGGGTGAGCGCGGAGCGGATCCACGCAACCACCGGGACGCACGTCGCTCTCTACGATCACATCGGCGAGAAGTCCGGCGGTGAGTCGCAGGAGCTCATCGCGTTCATCGTCGGAGCGGCGCTGCGATATCAGTTGGGGGATGCCGGCGCCGAGCGTCCGCGGTACGCGCCCGTCTTCCTCGACGAGGCCCTCATCAAGGCCGACGCGCATTTCACCAAGCGGGCCATCGGCGCGTGGCGAGGTCTCGGGTTCCAGCTCATCATCGGCGCACCGAACGACAAGTACAGCGCGATCGAGCCGCACGTCGACGTCGAGTACGACATCCTGAAAGACACCCACGGCCGCTCCTGGGCGAAGCCGAAGGTCGCTCTGTCCGAGGCCGGCCGGTGAGCGGGCGGCCCCTCTGGCCCGCCGACACTGCGGAGGCCCTCGCGCACCACCTCGAGAAGTCATGGGCGGAGCGGATCTGCGCGGAGCTGGCCGGCGCGGCCGAGCAGCCGTTCGCCGTGCCGTGCGACGCAGCGATCGCCACCGCCGGACCCGTCGCGATCAGACGGATCGAGCAGGAGCGGGTCGACATCGCAGATGCCCTGCGTGCGCTGCACCGCCTGCGAGAGAGGCATCCTCGTCCCCGTGAAGGCTCTATATACTCGTCTATATAGGACAGCGGAGGAGAACCATGGCAGTCACATCCATCGACATCGATCCCGAGGCGCTGAAGCAGGCCAAGGAGCTTGCGGGCACGACCTCCAACCGGGAGACCGTTGACCTCGCGCTGCGCACCCTGATCGCCGTCCGTCGCCAGCCGGCGGCTGTCGAGCGGATCGTCGGGCGCCGCTTCGCGCCCGACCAGATCGACGCGCCGACGATCGCCCCCGACATGGGTGCGGCGGCTCGGTGACGACGTACCTCGTCGACAACAGCATCTGGCAGAAGGCCGGCACGAGCCGCGCGATCGCCGACCGTCTTCGCTCGCTCTCGCCGAACCACCTGATCATCACCTGCCCTCCTCAGGTGCTCGAGTACTGCCACTCGGCGCGCGACCCGCGCGAGTACGCGGACCTTCGGGAAGACATGGAGCAGCTGTTGCCTGCATGGGAGCATCCCACTGAGCAGGAAGCCCTCGACATCCAGCAGGCGCTGTGGAACGCCGGGCTCATGCGGGCAGCGGCAGCGTTCGATTGTTTGATCGCGGCCTACGCAGTCGCGAACGACGCCGTCATCCTCAATTCCGACCATGACTTCGGCTGCATCGAACTCGCCACCGAGGGACGCGTCCGGCAGGAGTATGTCGCGGCGTGATGGGCCCGACGGCGCGCCGTCACGCTAAAGCGGCGCCACCAGGACGCAGTAGCGGCAGTCGCGGTCCGACTCGTTGCGGTAGTCGCAGTCGGCAGCCGCGCCGAGGATGAGCCGGTCCCCCGCCGCGAGCTCATGAACGGCGTCGCCCTCGCGGAAGGTCAGTGTGCCATCGAGAACCCAGATCAGGTGGCGCGTGAACGAGAACGACCCGGCGGGATAGCTCACCGAGGCACCAGGCGGCAGGACGACTTCGGTCACGTCGACGGGAAACGCGGGCGATGCCACCACCTGTCGCCGCCGGTATCCCGTGGAGGGGTCGGTCCAGGTCGCGCGCTCGCCATCCCGGACGACAGCCGCGGGCACGTCCACCGGTCGCGAGAGCAGAGACGAGATCGTGAGCCCGAGCGCGGCGGACAGCTTGCCGAGAACCAGCGCGGTCGGGCTGCTGGCGCCGCGTTCGATCCGGTCGATCATCGCCCGCGAGACACCCGACGCTGCCGCCAGCTGCGCTCCGGACCAGCCGCGCTGCTCTCTGGCGACCTTCACGCACGCCGCCACATCGACTTCCTGCGGCGGCTTGTCTACTATCTGCGACACGCGTCTACTATATGCAGATGACTGTGCACCTGCGGCCTGCCGATGAGACCGACCTCGGCGCGATCCTGGACATCCACAATGACGCGATCCGCCACTCGACATCCATCTGGACGGACGAGCCCGTGGACCTCGCCGAGCGCGCGGCGTGGTTCGCCGAGCGCGAGGCGGCGGGCTTTCCGGTGATCGTCGCCGTCCTGGACGACGCGGTCGTCGGCTACGCCAGCTTCGGGCCGTGGCGTCCGAAGTCGGGGTATCGCTTCACGGTCGAGAATTCCGTGTATATGGCCGCCGGACATCGGGGCCAGGGCATCGGCGCGACGCTTCTCGCCGAGATCGTGCGCCTCGCACAGGACGCCGGGATGCGTGTCATGGTCGCCAACATCGAGGCCGGGAACGCGGCATCCATCGGACTCCACGAACGGTTCGGGTTCACCTCGGTGGGAACCGTCCGACAGGTCGGAACGAAGTTCGGGCGGTGGCTCGACCTGCTGATCATGCAGCTGCCCCTGCAGACGGACGGACGGGATGCCGCGGCGACGTAGCGCAGCTGTCAGTCGAGCCCCTCGATGATGCGGAAGTCCCGCTCGACGCCGTCGGCGAGCGCGGCCAGCGCCTCTTGGTAGGCGTCGCTGTCGCGCGCCGCGACGGCCTGCTCGAAGCTGTCGAACTCGATGAGGATGGTCCGTCCGCCGATGCCGGCGTCGTAGGCGGCGACCCGACCGTCACGGGCGAGGATACGCCCGCCGCCGAGCCGGACGGCGGGACCGGCCAGCCTGTTGTAGGCAGCCAGCTTCTCAGGGTCCGAAATGGTGCGGTAGGCGCTGACCCAGTAGGCCTTGGGCATGGATCCTCCAGTGTTCGTGAGATGGGACTGCTGAACATTCTCGTGCCGGCCGGGGTTCCCGTTCCGGACCACAGTCGTCGCACGAGGTGAGAGCAGGCTGATAGCGGCAGCGAGCACGAGCAGTGCGACGACAGCGGTCGCCGGAGCAGCGCGGCCCTGCACGTCCCGCGAACAGCGCGCCGCTGCGGGTGCCTGACGAGCGGAGGCCGGCGGGTGGATAATCGCTTCTGGCGGGGGACGACGTCCGAGTTCTTCCGCGATGTAGCATGCCGTCAGGCGACACGGGGAACGACGGCGGTGTCGGCGAGCGCGTCTCGCACCTTGACGCGGGCCCGCCCGACACCCGGATGGTCGGAGGCAACTGTGCGGACAAGCGCCAAAAGCGGTTCCGGAGGCTTTCTTCCGATCCTTCACTGGCTGCCCCGCTATGAGCGGAAGTGGCTGCGCGCAGACGTCGTCGCGGGAGTGGCCGTCGTGGCGATGATCGTGCCGAAGAACCTCGGCTATGCCGAGATCGCGGGCGTTCCGGTTCAGAACGGCCTGTACGCTGCGGCAGCCGGCGCGATCATCTACGCGCTGTTCTGCACGTCACGTCAGATCTCCACCGGTCCGAGCTCGGCCTTGGCGACTGTCGCTGGAGGCGCGGTGATCGTGACCGGTGTCACCGGCGGCGATGCGGCACAGCTCGTGGCGGCGATCACACTGGTGACCGGCATCCTGTTGCTGCTTCTGGCGCTGTTCCGAATGGGGTGGATCGCGCAGTTCCTCTCGAGGGCCGTGGTCACCGGGTTCCTGGCCGGGGCTGCGATCGACGTGGTCGTCGGCGAGCTGCCCAAGTTGACCGGCACCTCGGGTGAGGGCGACAACGTCTGGCGGGAGTTCGCGTCGTGGATCCTCGGCCTCGGTGCCGTCCACCTTCCGACTTTGATCGTGGGTACGGCGGCCCTCGCGGTGATCTTGGCTCTGCGGTTCTGGGCGCCGAAGGTGCCCGGTGCGCTGGTGCTGGTTGTCGGCGGCCTGCTGGCATCGTCGCTGCTCGATCTCGGCGCGCGAGGCGTGGCGCTGGTCGGCGCCGTGCCGAGCGGGCTTCCGGTTCCGCAATTGCCGAGCCTCGACATCGTGCTGCGGAACCTCCCTGAGGTCATGATCGCGGCGTTGGCGCTGCTTTTGATCGGGTTCTCGCAGACGGCAGGCGACGCCCGTTCCTTCGCGACCCGGCACCATTACCGCATCGATGCCAATCAGGAGGCGGTCGCCCAGGGGATGGCCAACGTCGGCGCCGGTGTCTTCCAGGGGATGCCGGTCTCGACGAGTCTGTCGGCCAGTTCCCTCAATGAATCCGCCGGCGCGCGCACGCCCGTGGCGTCGCTGACCACGGGCGGCCTGGTGATCCTGACGCTGCTGTTCCTCGCGCCTCTCTTCTCGGATCTGCCGAAGGCGGTGCTGGGAGCCATCATCATCGACGCGGTCGTCTTCGGGATGATCGACCTCAAGGAGTTCGCGCGGCTGCGGCGCGTGTCGAGGTTCGACTTCTGGATTGCTGTGGCGGCCCTCGTGGGTGTGCTCTCGGCGGGCGTTCTCTTCGGCATCGTCATCGGCATCGCATTGTCGCTGGCGTGGCTGATCTACGTGTCGACACGGCCGGCGATGCCTCTGCTCGGTCGCGAGCCCGGCACCCAGGTCTTCCGCGACATCGACCTCAACCCCGCCGATGAGGTCTTCCCCGGTATCGCAGTGATCCGCCTGGACGGCGGACTGTTCTTCGCCACCGCCGAGGCGTTCGACGAGCGCATCCGCGAAACGATGTCCGTGGACCCTCCCCTCGCGGCACTGGTGATCGATCTGGAGGGCGTCGCCTTCGTCGACTCGCAGGGCGCAGCGAAACTCACCGAGCTCGTCGACCTTGCCGAAGCGGAGGGCGTGACGCTGCGGCTGGCGCGGATCAAACCACAGGTCGTCGCCGTGCTGGAAGCGCAGGGCATCCTGGATCGCATCGGGGCCGACCACCTCCACGGCAACGTCCACCGGGCCGTCGAGGCGCAGCTGTCCCAGAGCGCAGGCGACGGGACGAGCGGAAGCGGACACTGACACGGAGCGGGTGACGGCAACCCGCCCGGGCCGCCACCGCTGCTTGACCGACCGGGGAGGTCGCCGACGGCTTCGACGCAGCACCGTGACTGCGGCTGCGAGGCGGGGCGCCGCTCCCCTCCGATGAGCTCGGCGGGTGACGGCGCCCCACTTCCAGGCGTCCGCCTACTCGCTCGTGGGGACGTTGATGTCGTCCACGCTGATGTGTCCCCATCCGCCGGTCGCCCGGTCGACGATCTCGATGTAGAGGTCCTCGCCGATGTGCTCCGACAGGTCCAGGCTTCGCCGCTGGTACTGCGCTCGCAGTGCCTCCTGCTCATTTCCGGATACCTTGGCGAGCACCGCCCCGTCGGATGCGCGGACGGCTGCGACGTAGAGGTTGTCCGGATCGTAGCCGCCGGCGGTGAGGAGGTCGAT
Organism: Microbacterium sp. ZW T2_14; assembly: GCF_044987405.1. Lineage (NCBI taxonomy): Bacteria > Bacillati > Actinomycetota > Actinomycetes > Micrococcales > Microbacteriaceae > Microbacterium > Microbacterium sp. ZW T2_14. Next base: position 56,101 of record NZ_JBJDRK010000001.1, read on the forward strand.
CTGGCCGTCTCCGCCGAGCGTGAAGGTACCGGATCGCAGGGCGCCGGTGCCGGCGTCGCCGACGGCTTCGTCGAAGCCCCACAGGTGGCAGCGGTCGGTGCTGCCCCACGCGTTGGCCTGTCGGAACGTCCCGCCCCAGCCCCAGTCGTCGGCCTCGGTCACCGTGGCGTTGCTGAACGCATTGCCGTCGAGAACCGTCCAGTCGGTGAGGTCGCACGAGGCGAAGTCTCCGTTGGGAAGCCCAGCTCCATCAGGGGCGGACGGCTCGTCGAAGTGCGACGGCGCGACAGGGCCGAACGCGCCATCGAGGTTCCAGACCTTGAGGGACTTGACCTGGACCTTCGCGTCACCGAGGATCCGCAGTCCCACGGCGTCGGCAAGAGTCGGGTACACCCGGGTCGTCAGGGACTTCTTGCCGTCGACGTAGGCTTCGATGACGGAGCGATCCACGTAGACGTGCATCGTCACCTTCCCGTTGGGACCGACGACGAACTCGCCCGAATTGACGCCCTTTCGCGTGTCCGGGTCCAGGCTGGAGAAATCGCGATCGACGGCGAGGGTGCTCTCCCCGCGGTCGACGGACAGGATGGTGCGCTCTCTGCCATCGGCGCTGCGCCGCACCTCCAGACCGACGGCCGAGTCGCTGCCCTTGATCTGCAGCTCGAGCTCCACCTCGAGCAGGTCGGTGAGCCGGTCGCGCTTGTCCTCGAGCACGGCGTTCGCCTTGCCGACCGAGCTGTTCTTGAGGTCCACCACGCGCTCATCGCGCAGTGACTCCAGCTCCTCGATCGGTTCGATGCCCACATCGCCGTCGGGGAGGATCCCCAGCGCGACGGGCAGACCCATGGAGTGCGCCCACCCGGCGTCGTAGTGGTCGGTCTCGCTGCGCCCGTCCTGGGTGATCGTGAACAGGATCGTGCGGCCGTCCGGGTCGACCATGCCGGACGGTCCGGTGAAGTGCTCGCCGTAGTCCCACATGCGCGGCTCCTCATGATCGGGCACGAACGAGAAGGTCTCCCGGTCCCACTCGCCCACCCAGTAGTAGGTGTTCTTCGCGGTGTTGATGTTGTAGCCGTCGAACCAGGGGTTGACGACCAGGACGTACTTCTCCTCGCCGTCGACCGCTCCGACCGGAAGGAGCACCGGCAGCTCCCACACCTGCCCGGTCTTGGGGTACTTCAGCGCGTCGCCGATGAACAGCGGGTTGCGGTACTCCCAGTTCACCAGGTCCCGCGATGTGTACAGCAGTGCGGTGCCGCCGACGCGGGTGTCGCCGTCAAGGATGCCGGAACCGACGATCTGGTACCAGATCGGCTGCCCGTCTTCGGCGGTCTCCTTCCAGACGAACGGGTCCCGGAACTGCCCGAACCACGGAGTGCCGACGGGGGATGCGAGGTCGCGGGCCTGGGTGGTGACCGGGGTCGGTTCCAGACGCCATTCCGTGAGGTCGCTGTTGTCCGCTCCCTCCACCGGCCACGCGAGGCCGGTGGCCTGATTCGGCACGGCGGCATCGTTACCGGCCGTGTAGAACAGCACGGGCTTTCCGTCGGCGTCGAGGGTCGCGCTCCCGGACCACACGCCATCGGGTGTCACCGGCTCGGTTGGGGCGATCGCAACGGGCAGGTCCTCCCAGTGCACGAGGTCGTCGCTGACGGCGTGCCCCCAGTGGATCTGGTGCCAGTACGGGCCCTGCGGGTTGTGCTGGTAGAAGATGTGGTACTTGCCGTCGTAGTAGACGGGTGCGTGCGGCTCGTTCATCCAATGCTCGGGCGGCAGGAAGTGGTACTGCGGCCGGTACCTGTCGCCGTCGAAGCGGTCGCGCGAGGGCGCGATCGTCGGTGCGGACGCCTCACTGCCCGCCGCGGCGGCAGCGGCGACCTCCTCGGCATCGAGGAGGTCGTCCGTGACCGTCAGTTCGTCGATGGCACCGTTCCACATGTTCGCGCGGAACGCTCCGTTGATCACGGCAGCGTTGTTGTGGCGGCCGATCAGCAGCGGCCGCGAGTCTGCGGCGAGGATGCGGGTGCCTGCGCCGATGTTCTTCTCAGCGACCTGTTCCCCGTTCAGGTACAGGCGGATCAGTCCAGTGCCGGCATCGTAGGTTGCTGCGACATGGCTCCATTCATAGGTGGGGAGCACGGCGTCGTCGCCGACGCGGAGGGTGTGCCAGTTCACACCGTCACCGAGTTCGAGGCCCCACGCGCCGTGCCGGTACATGCCGAGCAGGTAGCCGGTCTTGGCCTTGGCGTCGTGCTGGTTCACGATGGCGGAGGCCTGGCCGAGGTCGCCCCATTCGTAGGAGCGCGGGGCGACCCACGCTTCGATGCTGAGCGTGCTGCTGGGGACGAGCGCAGCCGTTCCCTCCCGCTCGATGGATGTCGAGTAGCCGTCGAACAGCAGCGCGCCGCCGACGACCCCGTCGGTCCACAGTGGGTCGCTGTCGGGTTTGTCGGCAGCATCGTTGAACACGTAGGCGACGGCATCGGGGGTCGCTGCGCCTCCCGCGGCGGTCGTGCCGGATCCCTCGTCGAAGGACCAGTGCATAGGCTCGTTGAGGAGGGTTCGGATTCGGTCGGCATTGAGGTGCCCGGTGGGCGAGTTGTCGACCAACCGCAACCTGACGACGTCGCCGCGGTGCGCACCGAGGTCGATCGCAACCGGCTGATACGTGTCCATCGCCTGGGGAACGCCGACGCGTGCGAGCTCGGTTCCGTCGGTGTCCGAGACGATGGCCGCGTACACGTCGGGGTTCTTGGCCCCGCCGAGCAGGAGGCGCACCTCCGCGTCCCCGCCGACGCGGAATCGGGGCGAGGTCAGCGTGCCGATGGCCTCATCCGAGTCCAGCGCGCCACCCCACAGGTGGTACGTGCCTTCCGCGTCGAAAGGGTCGCCGTCGGGTGTCGAGGCGGCGTCGGAGACGTGTGCCGCGCTGAACGCGGCTCCTTCGGCGGTCCAGCCGTCGAGCGTTCCGGTTTCAAATCCGGCGTTGTCGAACTCGTAGCCGAGGACCTCGACGTTCGTGTTGAACGCGTCGACGTTGATGTGCCCCCATCCGCCGGTCGCGGTGTCGACGATCTCGAAGTACAGGTCTTGGCCGAGGTGGGCCGCGGCGTTCCACCGCACCAGCGTGTAGGCCTCGGAGTCCGCGAAACCGGTGTTGGTGGCCCGCATGAGTTCGACGCCGTCGGAGGCACGGCGCAGCGCCACGTAGAGATTGTCGATGTCGTTCCCGCCGCCGATCAGGAATTCGATGGTGCCGGTCCCGTTCAGCGTGAACGTGGACGACCGCAGCGTGCCTGTGGGCGCGTCTCCGCCGCCGGTGGCGCCCCAGAGGTGGAAGGCGCCGTCATGGTTGAACGGCCCGCCCCATCCCCAGTCGGCCGCGGCGCTGACCCGCGCGTCGGTGAAGGCATCCTCCGTCGCGGTCCATCCGCTGAGGTCACCGGTCTCGAAGCCAGGGTTGATCACCTGGGTGATCGAGGACTCCGTGTACGTGCGGACGTCGTCGATGTTGACGTGCCCCCACCCGCCGGACGACTTGTCGACGACCTCCAGGTAGAGGTCCTGTCCGAGCTCATCGGAGACGTCCCAGACGACGCGCGTGAGCGCCTCCGAGTCGGCGAACGCCGTGTTCGTCGCCCGGCGCACTTCCGTGTCGTCGCTCGCGCGGCGCAACGAGACATAGAGATTGTCGATGTCGTTGCCGCCACCGAGGAGGAAGCTGACCTCGCCGATTCCGCCCAGGGTGAAGGTGGAAGACCGCAGCTTCCCTGTGGGCGCATCGCCCCCGGCTGCCGCCCCCCAGAGGTGGTAGCTGCCGTCCGGGTTGAAGCAGCAGCCCCAGCCCCAATCGGCCGCATCACTGACGTTGGCGTCGGTGAACGCGTTCCCTTCGACCACGGTCCAGCCCGTGAGGTCGCCGGTCTCGAAGCTGGGGTTCTCGATCGTGCTGGCTGCGGCGGTCGCCGCGAGCGGTGCGGTGAAGCTCAGCACCCCCACGCCAAGGGTGGTTGCGAGTGCGGCGGCGACAGCGCGCCGTGGCGCGCTCATCCTGGTTGTCCTCATGTCCATCTCCTTCGACGGCGGGGGTTTCAGATGACGTTGGGGGTGCCGGCACGAACGCCGAGCGCACCGTTGTGGATGTGGTCGAAACGACCATCTGCGACGCGCAGGTTGCCGTCTGCGCCCCACGAGACCGGCAACGGGTCCGAGAGGGCGCCGACGAATTCTCCAGTCGGATCGACGTGGAGGAAGGCGAACAAGTACCAGCGGCCATCACGGTCCTCGACCAAGCGACCGGCGTACAGCGATTCGTCGGTGAGGCGCACCGCCCGGCGGATGTCATAGGGACCCTCGGGACGGTCGATCGGGACCGCCCACACTCCCCCGCCAGTCTCGCGCCGTGACGAGCTCAGTTCGTCGGCCAGACAGCTGAAGATCAGGACGTGGCCCCCGTCGATCTCAGCGACCTGGGGGACTTCCAGCTGTCCGAAGCCGGCTCCGGGCTCGGACCATGGCGGCTGCAGGGTCCAGGTCGTGAGGTCTGTGGACGTCGCCCGCCCGATGACACCGCGATCGTCCGCGGCTCCGTGCTTGCTGCGGGCTGTGACCAGCATCTGCCATCCCGGCATGCCGGGCACCTCGAACACCCACGGGTCACGCCACGCCTCGTCGAACCAGTCGCCGGAGTCGAACTTCTCATACCAGCGCGGGTCTGCCTCGGCGACCGGACCGGGCTGCTTCTCCCAGTGGTAGAGATCCGAGGAGGTCGCGACGCCGACGCGCTGGATGGTGCCGGCTTCCGCGCGGGACGTGCCGGTGTAGAACATCCGCCAGACACCGTCGTGGCCCCGCACGACGGACCCGGTCCAGGTCGTGAAGTCATCGAATGCCGGGCCGTCGGCGGCGATCAGCGCGTCGGGCACCTCTCGCCAGTTCTGAAGGTCGTCCGAGACTGCGTGCCCGACCGTGACATGGAAGTGTCGACGGTTCGGGTCGTGCAGGGCGCGGGAAGCTTTCAGATAGAAGACGTGGTAGTTCGCACCGTCGTCGGCGAACCACATGTCCCATGTCCATGCGTCGGGAAGTGTGAATGGCATCAGCCTTTTACTCCTGAGGATGCGATCGAGTTGATGAAGGATTTCTGGAACGCGATGAACAGCACCACGACCGGGATCGTGATCAGCGATGAGTACGCCATCACCTGGCCCCACGACACGTTCAGCTGGAAGAAGTACTGAAGGCCGACCATCACCGGGCGCAGTTCCTCGCTCTGCACGACCATGAGCGGCCAGAGGTACGAGTTCCACGCCGGCAGGAAGGTCAGGATGGCGACCGTGGCGATCGCCGGCCCGGACAGCGGCATGACGATGCGGCGGTAGATGCTGAACCACCCGGCCCCGTCGACGCGGGCGGCCTCATCCAGCTCCTTCGGGATGGAGGAGAAGTACTGGTAGAAGAGGTACACCGAGAACGCGTTGGCGATGAACGGGATGATCTGCACGTGATAGGTGTTCAGCCAGCCCTGGTGGAAGGCCAGGCTGAACCCGTCGGCCTCCAGCGAAGGCAGCTTGTTCACCCACCACAGCAGTGGCAGCGCCAGCGTCTCGAACGGCACGATCAACGTCGCCAGGATCAGCGTGAGGACAAGCCCTCGGCCCCGCCACCGCAGCCGTGCCAGAGCGAACGCGGCCATGCTGTTGATGAGGATGCCGAGGACCACCGTCGTGGCGGCGATGAAGACCGAGTTCGCAAGGAATTGCCAGAACGGAACCCGGTTGAAGACGCCCTCGTAGTTGTCCAGGGACACATCGCCGACGGGGGCGAACGCCCGCCAGGATCCCAGGTCCGCGAAGATCTGGAGGTCGGGTTTGAACGACGAGACCGCCATGAACACGATCGGCGATGCGAAGAACAGCACCAGGGCGCTGCGCAGCAGGGTGATTCCGACCGCGCGGCCACGGCCGGGGCGGGCGACCCGCGGCTGGGTGTCGGTGACGTCGGGAAGGACGAGGCGCTGTGTTGCGGACATCGCGTTCAGCTCCTTTCGCGGGTGAGGTAGCGCTGGACGCCGGAGACGATCAGGACAAGCACGAAGAACACGAGCGAGATAGCGGACGCCAGGCCTGTCTGCAGCTGCTGGTATCCGGTGCGCACGGCTTGGTAGACGACCGTCGTCGTGGTGTCGAGCGGCCCACCATCCGTCATCACCGCGATCTGGGTGAACAGGCTGAACGCGGCGATGGTGATCGTGACGAGGATGAGGGTGGCCGTCTGTCGCAACCCGGGCCAGGTGACGTAGAGGAACTGCTGCCACCTGCTCGCCCCGTCGATCTCGGATGCTTCGTACAGTTCTGCGGGGATGGTCTGAAGGCCGGCGAGCCAGATCACCATGTGGAACGCCACGCCCTGCCAGATCGACATGAACATGATGGCCGGCATGGCCCAGACGGGATCGTTCAGCCAGTCGATCGGGGTGTACGTGCCGAAGCTCAACGAGCCGAGGACCTGGTTGATCAGGCCGTCTTTCTGGTACATGAAGCGCCACAGCAGCGAGACGACGACCATCGAGGTGACTACGGGGAGGAAGTACACGGTGCGGAAGAAGTTGGTGCCGCGAACCTTGGCATTCACGAGCAGCGCCAGCAGCAGCGCGAATCCCGCCTGAACGGGAACCACCACGATCGCGAAGTAGAACGTGTTGCGCACTGATGCCCAGAACACCGGATCGGTGAAGAGGTATGCGAAGTTGTCCAACCCGACGAACCGACCCGGACGCGGCGAGATGAGCCGGGTGTCGGTGAACGCGAGCCCGAATGCCAGCACGATCGGGATGATGAGGAACAGGATGAAGAGCACGATCGCGGGGCTGATCATCCAGGCGGCTGCGGATCGCTCACCTCTGAGCGCCCGGGACTTGGTCCGCCTCACGGGCAGGTCGGGAGGAGCGTCGATCGACTCCGCCCGGGCAGCGTCGAACGTACGGAATGTGGTCATGGTGGGTACCCCTGTCATCCGTGGGTGCGGTGCTGGTGCGCAGCACCGCACCCACGGGGTGGCGACGTTCTAGATCAGAACGTGTAGCCGCCGTTCTGCTCGATGTCGCGGTCGATGTCCGTGACAGCCTTGTCGAGGATCGCCTGCGCGTCGCCGCCGGCCAGGATGTCCTGCGTAGCCTTCTGGAACACCGACGAGATGTACGGGTACGCGGCTGTCTCCGGGCGCACCACCGCGAACTGGTTGGCGAGTTCGAGGTAGATGCGGCTGTCGCCGCCCTCTGCGTAGGCAGGGACCTCATCCGCCGCTGCGAGCGTTCCCGGGATCAGCCCGGTTGCCTCGGCGTAGTCGACGAAGTACTTGGTGTCGTGCGCGAATTCCAGGTATGCCTGCGCGCCCTCCACCTCGTCACAGCTGCTGGTTAGGCCCCACTGCCACGATCCCGCTCCGATGGTCGGCCCGTTGCCGAAGTCCGGCGGCGGCAGCACCACCGCGTCGTCGAACGCTTCACGAACGGTGGTGTCGGCCCAGTTGCCGGTGTAGAGGATGCCGCTCGTTCCGTTCACCCAGTCGGCTGTGGCATCCGTCCCCGATGTCTGCGCCATGTAGCCGCTGTCCACGAGGCCGCGGAACCAGGTCGCCCACTCCAGCGCCTCAGGGCCGTTGAGGGCGCCATCCGCGGTTTCGAACGTGGAACGGTCGATCAGATCGCCGCCGAAGCTCTGCAGCAGCGGAGAGTACGCGTACGGGATCCACTCGCCGCCGCCACCGGTGCCGAAGTCGACCGGGTAGTCGAACTGGCCCAGCGCGTCGATCTTCGCCAGCGCGTCGTTGAACTCCTCACCCGTCCACGGCTCGTCGACCGTGGGGATGCGCACCCCCGCGGCGTTGAGCGTCGATTCCCGGCTGAACATGGCGAGGGCGACATCGAAGAAGCCGTAGGCGTACACCTCGCCGTCGATCTTCCCGAGCGTTCCCGGCAGCTGGTCTTCGTACGTGTCGTCGGGAAGCCCGAGCGGCTGGATGTAGCCGGCCCACGCCCAGTTGGCGACGTTCGGCCCGTCGATGTCGACGATGCACGGCAGGCTGTCGGACGTCGCTGCCGCGACCACGGCGTCGTTGTACGCGTCCTGGGGGAAGTCGGTGACCTTCACGACATAGTCATCCTGGCTGCCGTTGAAGTCGTCGACGATGGTGTTGATGACTCCGAGCTCGGCGTCATTGCCGCCGGCATGGGTCCAGAGGTCGATGGTGGTTGCGCCATCGGACCCGTTGCCGGATCCTCCCGCGGCGCAGCCCGCTGTTGCGACGACCGCGAGGGTCGTTAGGCTAGCCGCAACGATGCGGCCGATTTTTCGGGACACTGATCTCTCCTGTTCGGGTGGTGATTGTCTTGCGGTTCATCGACGGATCAGGCGTTGCCGCGCCTGTCAGCCGGTTGGTGCCACTCTCCCGGGCCTGAATCCCGGGAGGGTGGCGCTACCGAGTGCCGGTGAATGACCGGGCCTCGGATGCGTTTCGTCGGTGCGGCGGTGGGAGCACGACCCGTCGAGATCTGGTGAAAGAGCTGCTCAGCTGCCCACACACCCATGTCGTAGTGGGGAAGCTCGATCGTGGTGAGACCGGGGTAGAGCCCGTCGGCGATGAAGTCCTGGTTGTCGAACCCGACGATCGACAGGTCCTGCGGGATCCGGAGGTGCAATTCGGCGGCCGCGCGGTACACGCCCATCGCGAGGCGGTCGTTGAAGCAGAAGATGCCGGTCGGCCGGTCGCTGTCTTCCAGCAGGCGGCGTGCCGCCTGATACCCGCCTTCGGGATCGGCGTCCGCGGCGATCACCTGCAGGTCCCCCTGCTTGAGCCCCCACGCTGCGGCGCGTCGACGGAAGCCCTCTTCGCGTCCGAACGCGGCGGGGATGTCGTCGATGTCGTTGATGAACGCGACCCGGCGGTGTCCCGCTGCGAGGAGGACCTCCGCGGCATCCTCACCACCGGCCGCCTCGTCCGGTACGGCCCACGCGACGGCCGGGTCCGCGCACGAGGCGTTGATGAGCACGGTGGGCACGCCGGCGAGTTTCGCGGGGAGCTCCACCGGGCGGTGGTACATCGCTGCGTAGAGGATCCCGTCCACCTGCCTGCGGAGGAGTGCGTCGATCTCGCGTTCCTCGACGGCTCGTTCGTAGCCGGTGTTGACGACGAAGACCACGGAGTCGTGGCCGGTGGCCACGTCCTGAGCACCGAGGATGATCTTCCCCGCGAACGGTGTCGTGGCGATCTCGTCGCCGATGAGACCGATGGTGTGCGAGCGCTGCGTCCGGAGACTCTGCGCGAGGATGTTCGGGGCGTAGCCCAGGCGCGCCGCCTCGGCCAGCACACGTTCACGGGTCTCCGGATGTATCCGCTTCCCAGGCACGTCGTTGAGCACATGCGAGACCGTCGTGATCGAGACGCCGGCCGCTGCCGCGACCTGCTTGATCGTCACCCTGCCTTGCGCCATTGCTGTGCCCAATCGTTTTGCCGCCCTCAGTATGCGCACGAGGACGGCACAGCGTCAAGCGCGGATTCCAAGTTGACCGAATCGTTACCGACCGGCGCCACCCTCCCCTCCGGACCACCCGGGGTGACGGCATCCGGCGCGCAGCAGCCAACGGGAAACGCAATGCCCTGACCGGCGTGCCCACATCCGCGAGACGAATGCGGCGGCAGTGAAAGGAGTTGGATCGAAGCCCGGAAGCACTCGACCAGGGCGCACCTGGCATGCCCGGGTCACGTCCGGGCGATCCGCCGGAACGGCGCCACCGTCGTCCGCACCGCGTCCGCTGCGCCCCAGTCGTCATCGAACTGGGCGATGACGGCGAGGTGCTGGCGCAGCTGGAGGATCGGCATGCGCTGACGCCAGTCCCGGTCGAGGGAGGTCAGCTCCGCGTAGCGTTCGAAGAAGACCCGTGCTTCGGGAGGAGGCCCTGTCGTCCACAGGTGGGCGAGATCCACCTCCGCCCACATGTACGAGACAGCTGGGTCGATCAGCGCGGGCTGCCCGTCCGCTGCACTGAGCACGTTCTGCGACCACAGATCGCCGTGCGTCAGACAGGCAGGCTTGTCAGGGAGCAACTCGGGCAGCCGTGCGCACAGGGTCTCCAACGCAGACCGATCCGCCGGGGAGAGCGCCGCGTCCACGCGGGATTCGTCGAGCCACCGCAGCAGCCGGTGCTGAGCGAAGAACTCGAATCCGTCGTGATGCCAGGTATTGACCTGCCGACGGCGACCCAGCCAGTTGTCGCGGTGCCAGCCGAACCTCGGGTGCAGCGTGCTGGTGTGCAAGCGGGCAAGCGCGTGCGCGAGCTGCTCCCAGAAGACTCCTGACTCGGGTCTGGGCCTCAGCACGGAGAGGACGAGCAGGTCGGCGCCCGCAAGCAGCACGTCGGGCGTCACGATGCCGCCGAGTGTTCGCAACGCGTCGAGGCCCTCGGCCTCCGTCACGAAAGCGTCGTCCGACGGCTCAGCGAACACCTTGACGAAGATCGATCCGCCGTCAGTGCGTCGCGCGATCCCCGCCGTCGCAGCGAGCCCGCCGGCCACAGGATCGATCGAGACGACGTCGGTGATCCCTGCCGCGCACAACCGCTCCGTCAGTAACGCGATCGGACCGTGCATCGACGGCTCCTCCCCATTCTTCGGGCTCGTATCGGTGCGCGACCAGTTCGGGCTCAAGTGTCTCACCCGCGGTCCCGGCTTGATGGGCGTGGGAGGCCTGCAACGCGCGGATCCAGCGACGCCGTGTGGCGCCGCGGACTAGACGTCCCGCTTCCACGCTCCGATCGATGCCCAGGGCGCGAATCCCACCGTGTCGTTCACCGCGAGCATGTGGACGTTCTCTGCCGCATTCGAAGTGGTGATGGATGGATGCCCCGGCGCGACATCCTCCAGGCGCGCGATGTTCGCCACCTTCAGCAGCATCCCGAGGCGATGTCCTCGATGGCCGGCGAGCACGATCGTGTCGCCCTGCGCTACCGGTCGGTGCTGTTCCGGTGGAACGTCGAGTTCCGTGTAGCCGACTACCTCGCCCGACGGAACATGATGCACGGTCGTCGTGAGCCACTTCCGCGGCGACGACGCAGCGGCATCGTCGTCCGCGCGGACCCGCTCGGCAGTCCACTCACTCTCCGTCTCCATACCTCCGCTCGGGGCGTCCGAGCCCATGCTGGAGCGCAGGCGCGCGATGCTGTCGAGGAGATCCTCGGGCGTGCGTCCGAGATACCAGCGAGTGGCATAGTCGGGTCCGGCGGCATCGATCGCCTCCCGCAACAGCGCCGAGACATCGATGGGCAATTCGAGCCGACTCGTGAGGCCGACCTGCTCGAGCGCATAGCCGTGTGTGATCAGGAAACGGCTCGAGGCGACATCACGGGGCACAGATCCGAACCCGGTCGGAGACCCGATGACATCGGTGGTGTCCGCAGCGGCCTCGGTGACATAGGTCTGCAGGGCGCTCTTGTCGTCGACGCGCGCGAAGTCGACGAGGTGCTCGTGGAGGGCTGACCCGATTCCCCGACGGCGGAACGCGGGAAGGACTTCGACAGACACCCACGCCGCGGGGTTGCTCACCTGTGTCTCGTAGGCGCCACGTCCGACGACCTCTCCGTCTACACGGGCCAGCACGGCGCGCTTGCGCTCGTGAGGGTTTTGCCAGCGGGGAAGCAGCTCGTCGGGCTCGATCGAAAGGTCGGAGGTGCCGACCGCCTCGGCCTTCACCGCGTTGCGCACACCCACCATGGCGATCCAGTCGGCCGTGGCAACGGCAGGCACCTCGAGCTCTTCGATGATCATGACGCGTCCTCCCGCCATCGTTGTGTGGTCCCGGCAAGGTTTTGGGAAGTAGACCGGGTCGACGCCCTCCTGTGGGGCTTGGCCGTGTCGGAGCATATCTCTCACGCTCGTACAGCCGGACGTTCGCTCCAGTGAGGTGACCGGTGAACAGCTCGAAGGTCTGGGCGCCGCTGGCGACCTCAGGCTCTGAGGAGTCGCGTCCCCGAGACGGCTGCCGCAACGGGCGACAGTCGATCATCGCGATGGCGAGTCCCAGCTCAGCTCACGCACCGTCGCGCAGCACGCGTCCCACCGCACCGAGGCCGGTTTCGAGGGCGCGGAGCTCGTCGAGTGACAGCTGGCTGAGGACGTCGGCGCCGAGCTCTGGGCGGGCTCCCATCATCCGCTGCACGACGGCTCGCCCGAGGTCGGTGCTGTGTACTCGGCGGATGCGCAGGTCGCGGGCGTCGGCCGCTCGTTCGGCGAAGCCGCCGGCGACGAGCCGGTCGACGAGGTTCGACATGGACGCCATGGTCACGCCGAAGCTCCCGGCGAGCTGGGCGATGCTCGCGCCCTCTTCGGTGGTGACGACGACCGATAAGACCTTCAGCTGCTGCAGCGACAGGCTGCCCGATTGCAGAGGCTCGAGCATCCGCGGGATCGAGCGGACGGCGATCGAGAGCGACAGCGCCTCGATCCGCTCCAGCGCCGCTCGACGATCGTCGTCCTCCCCCATGCGTTCACGCTATCCCAGTGGACTCTCAGCCAACATTACTTAGCTAGAGACTAACCTTTTCGAGCAATCCGATCCACGGGCTGTGTCGGCGCGAGGAGAGTGCGGCTGTGCCGCCACCGTGCCCCTGCCCGGTGTTCCTCGAGGCGCCGTCGCTGCGAAGACGAGCGAGAACGAGGATGATGACGAACACGCACGAGCCCACCGTCGAGATCGATCTGGACGCCCTGCGCGCCAGGTATGCGCACGAGCGCGACCGGCGACTCCGCCCCGATGGCGCGACGCAGTACAGGCGAGCCGCGGGCGCTTTCGGCTACTACGCCGACGACCCCTACACCGAGCGCCAGGAGCGCGCGGCCGTCACGACACCGATCGAGGTCTTGGTCATCGGCGCAGGATTCGGCGGACTGCTCACCGCGACCCGCCTCCGGCAGGCCGGCATCCGATCCGTCCGCCTCATGGACGAAGCCGGCGATGTCGGCGGCACTTGGTACTGGAACCGCTACCCGGGCATCCACTGTGACATCGAATCGTACGTGTACATGCCGCTCCTCGAGGAGCTGGGGTACGTGCCCGCCTGGCGCTATGCGCCGGGCGAGGAGATCCGTCGTCACGCCGTCGCCATCGCGGAACGCTTCGACCTGTACCGCGACGCCCTCTTCCAGACCCGCGCGACCGCGCTCACCTGGGACGAGGACCTCGCGCAGTGGAGCGTCGAGACCGACCGCGGCGACCGGTTCCACGCCCGCCACGTGGTGGTGTCCTCCGGCACGCTCACGCACCCCAAGCTGCCCGGCATCCCCGGGATCGAGGACTTCCGTGGCCACACCTTCCACACCAGCCGCTGGGACTACGACTACACCGGCGGAAGCGCCGACGGCGGCCTGACGAGGCTCGGCGACAAGCGCGTGGCCGTCGTGGGCACCGGCGCAACAGGACTCCAGGCGATCCCGCACCTCGCGGAGGCGGCCGGCCACCTCCTGGTGTTCCAGCGCACGCCGTCCACGGTGGACGTCAGGGACAACCGCCCCACCGACCCGGAGTGGGCGGCCTCCCTCGAGCCCGGCTGGCAGCAAGAGCGGATGGACAACTTCCTCGCGGTCCTCGCCGGCGAGCCGGTCGACCACAGCCTCGTGGACGACGGGTGGACACGGACGCCGCACCTGCAGCGGCAGATCCTCTCCGGCGCCGTGGACGAGTCGCTCTCCCTCGAACAGCGCCGGCTGCAAGACGAGCTGGCCGACGCGGAGACGATGGAGCGCATCCGGGCACGGGTCGACGAGATCGTCCATGACCCTGAGACGGCCGAACTCCTCAAGCCCTGGTACCGCTACATGTGCAAGCGCCCGGGGTTCAGCGACACGTATCTGTCGTCCTTCAACCGAGAGAACGTGACGCTCGTCGACACCGCCGATCACGGCGGCATCACCCGCATGACCGAGACCGGAATCGTCGTCGGCGACACCGAGTACGAGGTCGACGCCGTGATCTTCGCGACAGGCTTCGAAGCCGGCGTCTCCGGCGTGCTGTCGGGCACTCTGCCCGTGTCGGGGCGCGGAGGTCGTCAGCTGCTGCAGCACTGGCAGTACGGCCCGCGCACACTGCACGGCTTCTACAGCCACGGCTTCCCGAACCTCTTCCATCTGGGAGCGCTGCAGAACGCCAACTCGGTGAACTTCGTGCACATCCTGCAGGACCAGGCGGAGCACATCGCCGCCGTCATCGGACGCGCACACGCAGAGGGCATCGACGTCATCGAGCCGACGGCGGAGGCGGAAGAGCTCTGGTGTCGCGAGGTCGTCGCGACGGCCAACGACACCCGCGCTTTCCAGGCCGAGTGCACGCCCGGTTATTACAACGGCGAAGGCACGCGCGCGATCACCGGCATGACCTACAGCCCGGGCCCGGTGGTGTTCCGTCGCCTCCTGCGCGAGTGGCGCGCAGGATCGATGGCAGACGTCTTCGCTCGCGACGACCGCACCGACCTCGACGGTGAGCTCGACGACCTCGACCTGTACGACATCTCCGAGCGGACGGGCGTAGCGCGCACCTGATCCAGAGCTTCGATTCGGGATATTCGATCAGGGCGTGCCGGGAGCCAGGAGGCCCGTCTCGTAGGCGAGGATCACGAGCTGTGCGCGGTCGTGCGCGTACGCCTTCGTCATGACCCGGTTCACGTGGGTCTTCGCGGTGTGCGGCGAGATGTGCAGGTCATCGGCGATCTCCTGATTCGACCGGCCGCGGGCGACGAGGAGGAGGACCTCTCGTTCGCGCTCGGTGAGTCGCTCCAGCTCCGGCGAGGTCGTCTGAGGCGCGTCCGAGCGCCCCCCGGGGATCACGTACTTCGTAATGAGGCTGCGTGTCGCTGTCGGCGAGAGGAGCGCCTCGCCGGCAGCCACGGCTTGGACGGCGTGCACGATCTCGTCGGGCTCGGACGCTTTCCCGATGAATCCGCTCGCGCCGGCGCGGAGGGCCGCGACGATGTACTCGTCCTCTTCGAATGTCGTCAGGATGAGCACCCTCGTCGAGGCGAGCAGGGGATCCGTGCAGATCGCCGCCGTCGCGGCGATGCCGTCGAGCCGAGGCATCCGAATATCCATCACGACCACGTCCGGGTGCAGTCGGACGGCGGCGGTGACCGCCTCGTCCCCGTCGACGGCTTCGCCTACGACCGTGATCCCGTCCGCGTGCGACAGGATGTCGGACACCGCCCGGCGGATCAGAACCTGATCGTCGACGATGAGCACGGTGGTCACGGGCGGGTCTCCCTCGTGAAGGGAAGGCTCGCTGCGACGCGCCATCCTGTTGCTGTCGGGCCCGTCTCCACGACGCCGCGTGCGGCGGCGACGCGCTCCCGGACGCCGATCAATCCGAGGCCCGATCCGACCGCGTCGTCAGGCGATTCCCGCGTATCTCGTGAGCCGCCAGGCAGCATCGGATTGGTCACGACGATGTGGAGCATGTCGTCGTCCGCTCGGACCAGGACGTGGGCACGGGACTCCGCTCCGTGCTTGTGCGCGTTGGTGAGAGCCTCCTGGATGACGCGGTAGGCGACGATTCCCGTCGCCTCCCCGGCGAGGGATGGATCGCCCTCCGTCCGGACGGTGACGGCGAGTCCGGCATCCTCGAACTGAGCGATGAGCTCGCCGATTCGATCCAGACCGGGTTGCGGAGCGATCTCGACGGCGTGATGCTCTCCGTCCGTTCTGAGGACCTCCAGCAGTGCTCCGATCTCACCGAGCACGGTGCGCGCCGCGCTGCGGATCGTGCGGACAGCCTGCTCGGCATCGTCTGGTCGGGAAGGAATCGCGGATGACGCGACTCCCGCGTTGAGGCTGATGACGGCGATCTGGTGCGCGACGGCGTCGTGGAGGTCGCGCGCGATCCGTAGCCGCTCCTCGGACACGCGCCGCCGGGCCTCTGACTCCCTGGTCTCTTCGGCCCGCTCGGCCCGCTCGGTGATGGCGACGATGTACTCCCGGCCCGATCTCGCCGCATCGCCCGCCGCGGCGGCGAATGCCACGGTGATGGCGACGGCGAACACGGGCAGGTCGTAGACGCTGCCGATGGCGGCGAGGACGCTGATGAGGACGACGACCGGGACGGTCACCAGAGCGGTGATCAGCGTCGCCCGGCGCGATGACCGGTTCGCGACGCCGAACATCGCGATCGCGATCGACAGCACGACACCCGGCCACAGCGTTCCTACGAACGCCGACAGCGCGAAGATCGCGACGCATGCCGCCAGTACCGGAAGCGGCCACCTGCGGCGCAGCGGCAGCATGAGGGCGGGTGCGAGGACCAGCGCAAGTGCGAGCGGGTCGGACGGGCGGAACTCAGTGCCAGGGAACGGGACGTACGCCGAGCCGACGATGAATGCGGCGGCGATGACGTCGCCGATCCACGGCGGGACGCGCGGGTGCAGAGGGTCCAGACCTCCGTGTCGCCCCCGCATCATGGCTCCAGTGTGGCGGGTTACGCCGGCGTCCGGATCCCCCAGCGGCGGCATACGCCGTACTGCGTACGCAGTAGCCGAAGTGCACCCCATGGGATGACGCGCGATCGGACGGGAGCCGCGACGCTGGAACTCCACCCACTGAGCAGCCTCGTCAGGAGCTTCATGAGCACCCCCATCATCTCGGTCAAGGACGTTCACAAGTCCTACGGCCGGGGGCAGAACCGCTTCGATGCGTTGAAGGGCGTCACCTTCGACATCACCGAAGGCGAGAGCATCGCGATCGTCGGAAAGAGCGGCTCGGGCAAGTCCACGCTCATGCACGTGCTCGCTCTTCTCGACGCGCCCACCTCCGGCACCGTCGAACTCGAAGGCGTCGACACATCGACTCTTCGCGGGAAGCGCCTCAATCGCACCCGCAACAAGACCTTCGGGTTCGTGTTCCAGCAGTTCTTCCTCACCGGCAGCTCCTCCGTTCTCGAGAACGTGATCCTGCCGCTGAAGATCGCCGGCGTCGGCCGCTCCGAGCGCAAGCGCCGCGGACTCGCCGCGCTCGAGCAGCTCGAACTGGAGGACAAGGCGAAGAACAAGGCGGTGAACCTCTCCGGCGGGCAGAAGCAGCGCAGCGTCATCGCGCGCGCTCTCGTGAACAACCCGCGGATCATCTTCGCCGACGAGCCGACCGGCAATCTCGACTCCCACACGGGCGCGGTCGTCGAGGACATCCTGTTCGACCTCAACCGCGAGAACGGCATCACCCTGATCGTGGTGACCCACGACGAGGACCTCGCAAGCCGCTGCGACCGGCGCCTCTTCATCCGGGACGGCCTTCTCGTCGAGGACTCCGCGGCGGTGGCCGCGTGAACACCCTCGACCTGATCGGCTCCGCCGTTTCGAACACGTTCCGTTCGAAGACCCGCACGATCCTCACCATTCTCGCGATCTTCGTCGGCGCCTTCACGCTCACGCTCACGAGCGGTCTCGGCACCGGGATCAACGCCTACATCGACGACACCGTGACGTCGATCGGCGCCTCCGACGTGATGACCGTCACCAAGACCCCCGAGGGTGCGACCGGCATCGCCGCAGCAGGACCGGTCGAGTACGACCCCGATGCCATCGCGAGCGCACAGCCCGGACCTCCCGGACAGACGGTGGTCGCTCTCACACCCGACGACCTCGACGCGCTCGCCGAGATCGACGGGGTCCTCGATGTACAGGCGACACGCTCGATCTCACCCGACTTCATCCAGGCCGGCGAAAATGACAAGTTCGTGATCGGGGTGGGCAGTCTCATTGCGGGTCAGACGGTGCAACTGGCCGCCGGCACCGCACCGGACGACGACGTCGACGAGCTTCAGCTCGCGCTTCCGCTGTCGTTCGTGGAACCCATGGGCTTCGAAGATGAGGATGCCGCGATCGGCGAGACCGTCACCATCGCCGTGACCGACGCCGAGCGCACGCAGCACCTCGTCGACGCCACCATCGTCGGCATCGCCGAAGAAGGCCTGGCATCGCCGACGGGCGCCAGCCTGATCCCGAACGACGCGCTGAGCGACGCCCTCTTCGACGCGCAGAACGTCGGAATCCCCAGCGATCAGGTCGAACGATTCGCGCAGGCGAGCGTGTGGTTCGATCCCGCCGCCACCGACGATGAGATCACGGACCTCAAGGACCGGCTCACCGACGAGGGCTACACGGGCACGACAGTCGCCGACCAGCTCGGCGCCTTCAAGACCGTCATCGACGGGATCGTCCTCGTGCTCAACGCGTTCGCCATCATCGCCCTCCTCGCCGCCAGCTTCGGCATCGTCAACACGCTCTTCATGTCCGTGCAGGAGCGCACGCGCGAGATCGGGCTGATGAAGGCCATGGGCATGGGCAACGGCCGCGTCTTCAGCCTGTTCAGCATCGAAGCGGCGTTCATCGGATTGCTCGGCAGTGCGATCGGGGTGGTCATCGCGATGTTCGCGGGGACCGCGATCAGCTCCGCGTTGTCTGGTTCCTTGTTGGCAGATCTGCCCGGTCTGAACCTGATCGCCTTCGATCCGGTGTCGATCGTCGTGATCATCGTCGTCGTCATGGCAATCGCGTTCCTCGCGGGAACGCTCCCGGCGGCGCGCGCCGCCCGGGCGGATCCCGTCGATTCCCTCCGCTACGAATAGGCAGCGACGTCCGCGAGACTGCGACTGCACGCGGCAAACAACGAACGCCCGAAGCGTGCGGGATGCTGCGGCCGCTGGCGGCCGACCGGTCAGAGTCTTGTGGCTACCGGCGGAGGGGGTCGATGTTGAGGACCTGGCCCGGCTGCAGCGTGCCGTCCCCCTCGCCGCTCGCCTTGTAGACCGAGATGTAGTTGACGCAGAACCGTTCGCCGATGCTGTAGCCCGTGTCGCCGTCGGCGACCGTGTATGCGTCGGCCCCGCCGTCCTCGTTGAAGGTGACGGTGCCGTTCGCGTACTCGGACGGCCCGCGGTCGGGGCGCGGCGGGGGCTTCTCGCCGTTCACCCAGACGCTGACGTCCACGAAGTCGTCGCACCCGGCTGTCCAGGCGGCGGCCTGCATGTCGTCGCGTGGGGTCGGCGCCGGCGTCGGCTCTGCCGCGACCGTCTCGGCCGATGGCTCTGCCGTCTCGGTGAGGTTGCTTACGCCCTCGGCCGTATCGTGCGCCGCCTGCCCGAGCGAGGCGAACGCCGGGGCGGCGAGGGCGACGAGTCCGGCGATGGCGACGGCCGCGACACCCGTTGTGATCTTGGCAGCGAGGCTCACGAGGATGAATGTAGCGTGCTGGGACTACCCTCCATGGATGCTGGGTCCCTCGAATTGTGGAGGCAGCCCGATTTCGACCGGCATCGTCGGGGTCAAGGTGTGCCCGCGGCTGCGGCACTGCTACCCGCCCGCGATTTCCGCATCAGCACGCCGCCCTTCTCGCAGCGGCTTCTGGGCTGGCGGTGACGGTGGGTGCCCGCACCCGCTAAGGGAGTGTGATCGTGCGGCCCCGCCTCAAAGAGGGCGGCTAACCTCACCACGCCTTCCCTAGGGAGGAGTCGAGGTGGCGCCGGTCAGTCGGTTTCAGGTCCGCGGCAGAACGGGCATTCTGCTTCGTCACAGGCCCAGGCTTCCAGGGTGGGTGCCATGCTCAGGGGTAGAGGCCGCGGAGGCGATGGGCTTCGGTGACGCGTTTGACGGCGAGAGCGGTGGCCGCTGCACGCAGGGTGAGACCGTGCAGGGACGCGAAGCCGGTGACGTCTTCCCAACCCGACCGCATCCGCTCGGCGAGGCGCGATTCCACTTCGTCGAGGCTCCAGCGGTAAGCCTGGTTCGACTGGACCCATTCGAAGTACGAGACGATCACTCCACCCGCGTTGGCGAGGATGTCGGGCACGACGAGGACGCCGGCATTGGCGAGAATCCGGTCGGCTTCGCGCGTGGTGGGCCCGTTCGCGCCCTCGACGACGATGCGGGCCTGTATGCGGTGGGCCTTGTCGGCGTGAATGACGCCCTCCACCGCGGCAGGCACGAGGAGGTCGACGTCAAGCTCGAGCGCCACAGCGCCGTCGAGCGCTTCCGCGCCGGGGAAGCCTACGACGGTACCTGCGGCATCCACGTGTCGACCAAGGGCCTCCACATTGATCCCACTCTGCTTGAACACCGCACCGTACTGGTCCGAGACGGCCACGACGGCGACACCGACTTGGTCCAAGAACCGAGCTGCGTCACGACCGACCTTGCCGAATCCCTGAACGACGGCGGTGCTTCTGACCGGATCGACTCCGATGGACCTGAGCGCCGCGAGCGCGACGTGGACAACGCCGCGAGAGGTGGCGCTGGACCTGCCGAGTGAGCCGCCGAGGCTGAGAGGCTTGCCCGTCACGACACCCGGAACGGTGTGGCCATGACTGACGGAGTAGGTGTCCATCATCCATGCCATCACGTTCTCGTCAGTGCCGATGTCGGGCGCAGGGATGTCGTGCTGCGGTCCGATCATCGGCAGGATCTCGGTGGTGTAGCGCCGCGTCACCCGCTCGAGCTCAGCGGCGGAGTAGAGGCGCGGGTCGATGGCGACGCCACCTTTTGCGCCGCCGTAGGGCACGTCGAGCAGGGCGCACTTCCAGGTCATCCACATCGCCAGCGCGCGCACTTCGGCGACGTTCACAGTCGGGCTGTAGCGCAGGCCACCCTTGGCTGGGCCTCGGGAGATGTTGTGCTGGATTCGGTAGCCGCTGAACACCTCGACGGTTCCGTCATCGCGCCGTAGAGGGATGCTGACGGTGAGCTCGCGCCGGCTCGACTTGAGCATGGCGTGCGTGCCCTGGCCGTAGCCAAGGAAGGCGATCGCCTCGTCAAGTTGCCAGTGCGCGTCAGCCAGCGCTTGAGTTCCGACGTCATCGATGACGCGATGCGTCGCGGCTTGTGTTCCGCTCATCGGTGTACCTCCGTCGGTTCGTTCAGCACGTCACGAGCCGATCGCATCGCAGATGTCGCGGAACAGTCGGGCGTGAAGCCGGTTCCACTCCTCGGTCACGGGCTCGGGCCACGAGGAGAGCTTCACGACGACTGTGCGGGTGTGCGGGTCGACCCAGATGAACTGGCCGTGGATTCCGACCGCGTAGTAGTCCCCCCGCGAGCTGCCCGTGATCCACCACTGGTTTGAATAGGAACCGCCCGCGTGCACCCGTTGGAAGATGGTGCCCGAGGCGGCGTCGGGGTTGCCTCCCTGGATCGTTCGCCGGACCCACTCCGCCGAGACCACTCGCCTACCCTCGATGACGCCGCCATCGAGCATGAGTCGGCCGACGCGGGTCAGATCCCGCGCGGTGCAGGAGATACCGCCGTTCGCGAACCCGAACCCGCGGGCATCGACGGTGATCTGGGCGTCGTGCTCGCATCCGAGCTTTGACCACAGGCGCTGCGAGACGGCGTCGGGATACCGCAGCCCCGTGATGTTCTCGACGATCCATGCGAGCACATCCGTGCCGGCCGAGCAGTACCTGAACCGCTCGCCGTGCCGGCCACCGCCGCGCAGCGCCGCGAGGAACGCGTAGGTGTCGGGCGGATCCTCGGGCAGGCGTGGACGCCAGCCGGCGACCCGGTCCTGTGCTTGCACCTCCGAAGCCGGGTTACGGTAATCCTCGTCGTAATCGACGTCCACGGTCATGTCGAGGACCTGCTGCACGGTCGCGTCGCCATACGCGCTGCCGGCGAGCTCCGAGATGTAGTGGTCGACGCGAAGCTCGGGGTCGAGTAGCCCGTCGTCGAACAGGGTCCCGACGGTCAGCCCGCAGATCGACTTCGAAACGCTCATCAGCAGGTGCACGCCGTCGGGATCGACGCCGTCTCGGTAGTGTTCGGCCGCGATCGTGCCGTCGCGCACGACGACGAGGGCGTCGGTGTAACTCTGTTCGAGCCGCTCGACCAGCCGGGGCAGCGCGGTCAGCCTGCCGAGCCCGGTCACTGGGCGGGCGGGCACCTCGGAGAGCCGATGCGCGATCGGGGCCGAGGGCACGAACTCCGCGACGTGCCCGAACGCCCAGCGGTTGTGAGGAGCATCTTGCCAAGTCTCGAGGGTCGGTTCGGCAGCTGAACCGCCGGGGACGCGTGATGGGTGCGCGCCGCGGGTGATGCCCTGGGGTAGCAAAGAGGTCACGACGGGATCCTGTTCTCGTTGAGTGACGGGGTAATGCTCGATGCCTCGATCGGCGTTCCGGGCGGGCCGCCGCGTGCTTCCTCGCTCCGGATGCGGGGCGGGGGCGGAACGGGTACTGCGCCCGGGGTCTCGGGCATCGCGGCGAGCAGTCGCTGCGTGTACTCGTGCTGGGGACTCACCAGCACCTCCGACGCCGGGCCGACCTCCACGAGGCTGCCCTTCCGCATCACCCCGGCGGCGTCGCTCATGTAGCGCACGACGTCGAGGTCGTGGGAGATCAGCAGGTAGCTGAGCGAGTACTCGCGGCGCAGTTCCTGCAGCAGATTCAGCACCTGTGCCTGGACCGACACGTCGAGCGCGCTGGTCGGCTCGTCGAGCACCAGCAGTTTCGGGCGGGTCGCGAGGGCGCGGGCGATGCCGACGCGCTGGCACTGGCCACCCGAGAGCTGATGGGGTAGTCGCTCCGCGTGCGCCTGAGCGAGCCCCACCTCGTCGAGGAGTTCGCGCGTTCGCACTGCGAGGGCGCGCCCGCGTAGCGGGGTGTGCGTGCGCAACGGTTCTCCGATCGATTGCTCGATCGTGAGACGTGGGTTCAGCGCGGCGACCGGATTCTGGAAGACCATGCCGGTGCTCGCGCGGAGGCGGCGCAGCGTCTGGTTGCGGAGCCCACCGATCGGCTCCCCGTCGATGCTCGAACTGCCCGACGTCGGCTCGATCAATCGCAGTGCGCAGCGGGCAACCGTGCTCTTTCCGGATCCGGACTCGCCGACCAGACCGAACGTTGTGCCTGCCTCGACCTCGAAGGAGACGCCGTCGACGGCGCGCACATCGCTGCCATGCGCCCGGTAGACCTTCACGATGTTCTCCACCGTCAACATGGCGCTCATGGGTGGCTCCGTTCCACGCTGGCGGCCAGGATGCAGGCCGCTTCGTGCAACGGCGAGACGGGGTCCAGGCCTGGGTCGATGTCCGCGCAGGCAGCGACGGCGATGGGGCAGCGGTCGCGGAAGGAGCAACCTGTGAGGTTGAGCAGGTTGCCCGGCACTGAGCCTCGAATCGCGTCGAGCGGCTGGCCTGGCCGATGCCGCCCGGGCAACGCGCCGAGCAGGCCGCGCGTGTATGGATGGGCAGGTGCGCGCAAAACGACGTCGGTCGGGCCGGTCTCGACGACCCGCCCCGCGTACAGCACAGCGATGCGGTCACAGACCTCGCGCACCACGCCGAGGTTGTGTGTGATGAGAAGCACTCCGAAGCCGAAGCGGTCGCGCAGAGACAGGATGAGCTCGAGGATCTGCTTCGCGATCGTCACGTCGAGTGCGGTCGTCGGCTCGTCGAGGATCAGCAGCTTCGGTTCGCAGACCAGCGCCATCGCGATCATCGCGCGCTGCAGCATCCCGCCCGAAAGCTCATGGGGGTAGCTGCGGTAGATCCGTTCGGGATCGGGCAGTCCGACCTGTTCCAGGTAGTGCACGATATGCGCCTTCGCCGCCGCACGACGCAACGGCCGCCCGTCGACTCGGCGGTGGCGGTCGACGACATCGCGCATCTGCTGGCCGAGCGTGAAGACCGGATTGAACGCGGTACCCGGGTTCTGGAACACGATCGAGATGGCATCCCCACGCGCCGATCCGCGACCGTCGAAGGGCTGCTCGATCCCGTCGAGCAGCACGCGGCCGCTCGGCACGGCACCCATGGGCAGCAGGCCGAGCACCGCCAGGCCGGTGAGGCTCTTGCCGCAACCGGTCTCGCCGACGATGCCGACGACCTCGCGGGGGGCGACGGTGAGGGTGATGCCCCGCACGGGGCGGTTCGTGAGCGCGCCGCGCTCCTCGAACGCGACCTGGAGATCGTCGATGCGGAGGAGGTCTGTCGTGCTCATCGCTTCACCTGCCGAGGGTCGAAGAAGTCGCGCAGCGAGTCGCCGAGCAGGTTGAAGCCGAGGACGGTCACGAAGATCGCCAGGCCCGGGAAGGTGGAGATCCACCACGCGGTGAAGATCTGCCCCCGCCCCTCGGCGACCATGAGGCCCCAGTCGGGCGCCGGCGGCTGGGCGCCGAGGCCGATGAAGGCGAGGGAACCAGCGGCCAAGACGACGCTGCCGATGTCGACCGTCGCCTGCACGAGCACCGGGGTGAGGCAGTTTCGCAGGATATGCCGCGGCAGGATCCGCCAGGCCGGCACGCCGATCGCGCGGGCCGCCTCGACAAAGGGACGGTCGCGCAGTGCGCGAGCCTCGGCGCGAACGAGCCTCGCGTACCAGGGCCACCAGCATATGGCGAGCGCGAGGCCGGCGTTCAAGAGGCTGGGACCGAGGATGGCGACGGTCACCATCGCGAGGAGCAAGGGCGGGAATGCTTGGAAGATCTCGGTCACGCGCATCAGCACTTGGTCGAGCCAGCCGCCGCGGTAGCCCGCGACGGCACCGAGCGGGATGCCGACGAGCGCGGCGATCGCCACGACCAGCAGGGAGACGGTGAGAGCGGGGCGGGCGCCGATGATGACCCGGCTGAGGATGTCGCGGCCGAGCTGGTCGGTGCCGAACCAGTGCGCCGTGCTCGGGGCCAGCATTCGATCGGCGACGTTCGTTGCGCCATAGCCCTGCGCCGGGAATGGGGCGATCCACGGACCGAAGATCGCGAGGATGACGACCAGGACGATGAGGGCAAGGCCGAGCGCGGCGAGCCGGTCTTTGCGGAGCACGCGGCCGATGCGGCCCAGCGGGCGGGTGCCGATCGGGACGAAGGCGGGAAGAGCAGTGGTGGCGGTCACGACAGCGTCACTCTCGGATCGAGCCGCGCCTGCACGAGGTCCACGACGAGGTTGGCGATGAGGTATCCGGCGGCACCGAGGAGAGTGATCGCCATGATGGCCGGATAGTCGACGGCGAGCATCGCCGCCGCGGCGAATTGACCGATGCCGGGCCAATTGAAGACGACCTCGACGAAGAACGTGGCGGTGAGCGTGTAGGCAGCGGCGAGCCCGATGATCGTCATCGTCGGCGGCAGCGCGTTCTTCAGCGCGATCTTCCACCGGATCAGGCCGTCGCGCAGTCCGTAGGCGTTTGCGGTGAAGACGTAGTCCTGGCCGAGCACCTCGAGCATCGAGGCCCGGGTCATGCGGGCGATGAGACCGAGCGGGTAGGCGGCGAGGGTGATCGCGGGTAGCACCAGGTGAGCGAGGCCATCGCTGTACGCGACCCAATTGCCGGTGATGAGGCTGTCGAACAGCGGGAATCCGGTGACGGTGGTGATCGGCGAGACGTACTCGACCTCGGTACTGAACTGTCCCGTTGCGGGAAGCAGCTTCAGCTGGCCTACGAAGAGCACCTGCAGCAGGAGCCCCAGCCAGAATGCCGGCATCGAGACGCCGCCGATGGCGAGGAAGCGGATCAGGCCGTCCAGCGCCTTGCCCGGCCGCTTGGCGGCCACAACCCCGAGGATGATCCCGAAGACGACCGCGATCAGCATGGCTGCGAAGATGAGTTCGAGGGTGGCCGGCAGTCGGGTGGCGAGTTCGTCGAGCACGGGGCGCTTGGTAGCAAGCGAGTTGCCCCAGTCGCCGGTGACGAGCCCACCGAGGTAGGCGAGGTACTGCAGGATGAGCGGCTGGTCGAAGCCGAGCTTTTCGCGGATGCGGGCGAGTTCCTCGGGTGGCGCCTTCGGCCCGGCGTAGACGACGGCCGGGTCTGCGGGGATGACGCGTGAGAGGACGAACACGACGAGAGTGAGCACGAACAGCACGATCACCGCGGTTCCGAGCCGGCTGGCGAGGAAACGCAACATGAATGACTCCTGGATCGGAGGGGGCGTCGGGTGGCCCGCTGTGCGGACCACCCGACCTGAGCGGGTGCGGGTGCGGCTGGCGGTCAGCTGGCCGGACGGATGGGAGCGAAGAACGTCGTGAACGGGTAGTTCTCGTTGAAGTCCGCCACTTCGAGTCCCTTCGGAGCGACGCTGACCGCCTGCGCGTCGTAGAGGAAGACGCCCGGTGCCTGGTCGACCAGCAAGTCCATCGCCTCCTCGTACTTGGCCTGGGCCGCGTCGCGGTCACTGCCGGTGAGGGTGCCCGCCTCCTCGACGAGGGCGTCGTATTCGGCGTTGTTCCAGTAGCTGAGGTTGAAGAACGGCGTCTCACTCGAGTGGAACAGCGAATAGAGGTTGTCGGCACCGGCATCGCTGTAGGTGGGCCAGTAGTAGACGACGAAGATGTCCTGTGCGCTGGCCGGGTCGGCCTTCGCGTTCTCCCACTGCTGATTGAACAGTTCGGCGCGCACGTCGACGGTCACGCCGATCTTGGCGAACGCGTCCTTGATGAGGGGCACGAAGCGCGTCTCGGCCGGATTCTCGGAGGCGTACGTGAGGGTGAGGTTGAGTCCGTCGGCGTGACCCGCCTCGGCGAGCAGCGCCTTGGCCTTGTCGAGATCCTGGCTGTACTGCGGGACGTCCTCGGAGTAGGGGAAGATGCCCTTCGGCACCGGCCCGTGCGCCTGCGTCCCGTATCCGGCGCCGCCGACCTCGATGATGTCCTCGTACGGCACGGCGTAGCTCAGCGCCTGGCGCACCTTCGGGTCATCGAGCGGCGGCCGCGTGGTGTTGAAGAACGCGAGGAAGTTGAACGGAGAGTTCGCCGTCTCCACCTCAGTGCCGAGCTCTGACGAAACCGTGTCGACGTTCTCGAGCGGCAGGTTTGTCGCGAGGTCCACCTCGCCCGACGTCAGCATCTGCTGCGCGGTGACCGCATCGGGTGTGATCGCGATGTCAACGATGTCGAAGGTCGGTGCCGCCTCATCGTTCCAGTAGTCGTCGTAAGCCTCGAGCACGACCTTCTCGCCCGGGGTGTACGACTTGACCGTGTAGGGCCCGGTGCCGGCGTCGATGCCCGCCTCGAAGTACTGCTCGTCGTCGGCAGATGCCTCGAGCGCCTTCGGCGAGACGATCCACGCGCCGTAGGTGGAGGCGGCGACGAGGTCCATCGGCGCCGAGTACGCCAGGTGCATGACGACGGTTGTGTCATCGGGCGCGTCGATGGACTCGAGGGGTGCCCAGATGAAGGATGCCCCGGAGTGGTCCTTCGCGGCTTCGATGCTCGCCTTGACCGCTTCCGCGTCGACGGGCTCTCCGTCGTGGAAGGTTGCGCCTTCGCGGATCGTGAACGTCCAGGTGAGTCCGTCCTCGCTCGTCTCCCAGGACTCTGCGATGCCGGGCGTGAACTCCTCGTCGGCGCCCTCGGCGTTCTTCCAGAGAAGAGGCTCGTAGACGTTTCCGAGGTAGAGCGCCTCCGTCGAGAAGGAGCGCACCGGATCCCATGTGGTGACAGCCGCCGACGCGGCCACGCTGAGCACGGATGCGCTCGATGCGTCGCCGGCCGCGCCGCCGGCGGTGCAGCCGGCGAGGCCGAGTGCGCCGATGACGCCGACGGCGAGAACTGAGAGTGCGCGAGGTGCTCGCGCTCGGGTGACTGCCATGTCTGCCTCCTGCTGTGGGATCGCCGCCATCGGGGATCTTCAGCGACGAAGTTGGGCCAGTCTATGGACGCCGAGCGATAACACGCCAATACTTAGTTTCGGTCATCGCGATACCTTGGAGGCATCAATGGATCTTCGTCTACTGCGGTATTTCCTCGCCGTATGCGCGACGGGCACTCTGCACGGCGCAGCGGCAGTTGTCCACGTCGCCCAGCCATCGCTGAGCCGGCAGATCCGGCGCCTCGAGCAGGATCTCGGCTTCGCTCTCTTCGACCGTTCGGCCCGCGGGCTCTCGCTGACCGCCGCCGGCCGGGCGTTCCTCCCGGTCGCCGAGGATCTCCTCACGCGCGCGACTCAGGCGAGCGCCACCGCCCGCTCGATCGCGCGCGGGACTGTCTCGGATCTCACGGTGGTCGCCGCGCCGACCACCGTGGCCGACGTGATCTCTCCGTTTATCGTGCACGCCGGCGCGGACGGGGTCATCGGCAATGCCATCGAGGTGATGCCTGAGCAGGTCTACAGCGCTGTCGAGCACGGTGACGCCGACTTCGCCGTCGGTACCCGCATCCCTCCCGCTGAGCTGCGTTCAATGGTGCTCGGGCATGCCTACTTGTGGGCACAGATGCCGGCGTGGCACCCCTTCGCGAGCCGCCCTACCATCCCCATCGCCGAGCTCGTCCAGGAACCGCTCATCGTGATGAGCCGCGCCCATGGGGTGCGCCAGATGCTCGACTCAGCCGCTGCGCGAGCCGGACTCGCGTTCACGGCATCCGTCGAGACCACCTCGCCGGTGCTTGCCCAGGCACTCGCAGCGGCAGGTCGTGGCGTATGCGTGCTCTCCGACGATCCGCACTACGACCTCGTCGCCGTGCCGATCTCAGCGCCCGGTGGAGAGCTGATCATCACGCTCTTCGGGGTGTGGGACGAGCTGCATTACGCGAGCGCGCATATCGCGGCCTGCCTGGACGAGCTGAGCAGGTTCAACGCCGAGCTCTACCCGCAGACGATCAAGTTCGGAGTCGATGGTGCGGTCGGCTGATCGGATGTAGGTCGCGCCCGGCAATACCTGCCGAGCATCAGGGAGGGTCCGAATGGGTCGTGGACCGATAGCTCGGCTGACGCTCACACTGGCGTTCACCCATCTGAACGGATCGAAGGAGATTCCGTGCGTCGTTCCCTATCCCTCCTCCTGTGCGGCGCCCTTGCGGCAGGCGCCCTCACCGCCTTCGGCGCCGCACCGGCGTCGACCGCCACCACCGCACCGGCATCGAAACCCATCGCCGCGGTGCCCGGCGACCCCCTCACCGGCTCCGGCGCGGTAGCCCGTTCGTTACTTACCGCCGACCAGCTCGCCTCGAACACCGCGCCGACGGCGACCGTCGCGAACGAGGCATTCGCGCTGCCCACCGCCGCGGCGAGGCCGCACCACACCTTCGAGGGCACCCTCACCTTGAACGAGGTCGGCGCCTCGGGAGGCTTCACAACAGTCCAGGACCCGTACGGCTACGCGTCGATTGCCCCTCTCAAGCACCTGCCGCCGTTCTCCGTGCAGCTGGTGCAGAACGGCAGCCATCTCGTGCCCGTCGCGCGGGGCGTGCAGTACACCGGGAGCCTGTACTGGAACCTCGCCGTCGGGGCCGGCCGAGTCTGGAGCGAGAAGGGCGACCGGGGTCAGACCCGCGCTGCCCTTCCGTTCGCGCTGATCGAGCGCAACGCGAACTGCGTGCACAACGGCGTCCTCACCTTCCTCTTCAAGAACAAGTCCGTCTCCAACGTTCGGTACCAGATCACGAGCGAAACGTGCCAGTACTTCCAGTTCGACCTGTGGGGGCAGGTGAGCGCCAGCTACACGCCCGGCGGCATCGCAGGAGCGAAAGACATCAGCAACGCATACGCGGCTGAGGTCGCCGACCGACTGCCGACGAAGCCGACCTCGGCCCTCACTACGGACCACCCGGGCTCGGGCTTCGATTTGTCGGCGTTCGGCCGCGGGATCACACCGAGCGCGCTCAGCACCCTTGGGTTCGTCTACGGCGGTGTGAACTACGTCGGCAGTTGTCCCACCAGGCAAGGCGAATACCCCTTCTGCGGGCAGATGCTGCTCCCCTCGTATTCCACCGCCAAGTCGGCATTCGGCGGACTCGCCCTCCTCCGCCTCGCCCAGAAGTACGGTCCGGAGGTCGCCGACGAACTGGTGAAAGACCATGTCACCGAGGCATCCCGCTCAGCCTGGGACGGCGTCACGATCGACCACACGCTGGACATGGCGACCGGCAACTACGCGTCGGCCGGATACCAGGTGGACGAGGGTGGTCCGACCATGTCCGCGTTCCTCGGTGCCGAGACCTACGTCGACAAGATGACTGCGGCGCTCTCTTTCCCCCATCAGGCGGCACCCGGCACCGTCTGGACTTACCACACCTCCGACACCTTCCTGGCGACCCGCGCCATGGATGACGTGCTGAAAGACCGCGACGGGGCCGACGCCGAGATCTTCGCCATGCTGCGCGACGAAGTGCTCAAGCCGGCGAAGGTGGGCCCCGACTCGCTCACCACGCAGCGCACCGACAACGATCCGGCCGGCGCACCCTGGGGCGGTTATGGCATGTTCTGGACGCAGGACGACATCGCCAAAGTCGCGAAACTCCTCACTGTCGACGCGGGCGCCGCGGGCGGCAACCAAGTCCTCCACCCGGGGCTTCTCAACGCGACGCTGCAGAAGGACCCCACTGACCGTGGCGTCACGACCAGCGGTGCGATCCCGTTCCACTACAACAACGGGTTCTGGGCTCAGGAGTTCAGCAGCGCAGACAACCCGTCGTACACCTCGCCATTCTCGGTGCCGTTCATGTCCGGCTTCGGCGGAATCACAGTGGCACTCATGCCGAACGGCTCGAGTTACTACGTCTTCAGCGACAACAACGAATTCGCCTGGCGCAGCGTGATCGCGGAGTCGAACAAGCTCGCCCCGATGACGGGCGGCGGCAGCTAACCGCGGAGAACTGCTCGGCAACGACCCACGTGGCCGGCACGGCGACCCGTGCCGGCCCTGCGGGAGCCGCCACGCTTGGCTTGGTGAGTGGCGACCGCTCATCGAGCGCGTCCGGTATCCCCCGCACAGACTTCTTGGCACGGACATCGCGTCAGAACGGGTTGGGTGTGAGGGTGTACTTGGTCTGCAGGTATTCGTGGATGCCCTCGGCGCCGCCCTCGCGGCCGAGGCCCGACATCTTCCAGCCGCCGAACGGGGCGGCCGCGTTCGAGACGACGCCCATGTTCAGGCCCATCATGCCGGTCTCGAGGCGCTCGATCATGCGCTGGCCGCGGGCGAGGCTCTCGGTGAAGACGTACGAGACGAGGCCGTACTCGGTGTCGTTGGCGAGGCGCACGGCGTCGTCCTCGGTGTCGAACGGGATGATCGCGAGCACCGGTCCGAAGATCTCCTCGCGGAGGATGTCGGAGCCCGGCTGCACGTCGGTGACGACGGTCGGCTCGTAGAACGTGCCGGGGCCGTCGATCTCGTTGCCGCCGGTGGCGACCTTCGCGCCACGGTTCACGGCATCCTGCACCAGCTGCGACGCCTTGGCGACCGCGCGGTCGTCGATGAGCGGGCCGATGGTCACGCCGTCCTCGGTGCCGCGGCCGATCGTGAAGCCGTTGACGCGCTCGGTGACGCGGCGGGCGAACTCGTCGGCGACCGAGCGGTGCACGATGAACCGGTTCGCCGCGGTGCACGCCTGACCGATGTTGCGGAACTTCGCGAGCATCGCGCCGTCCACCGCCTTGTCGAGATCGGCATCGTCGAAGACCACGAACGGCGCGTTGCCGCCGAGCTCCATCGACGTCCGCAGCACGCCGCCGGCCGCTTGCTTCAGCAGGCTCACTCCGACAGGGGTGGAACCGGTGAACGAGAGCTTGCGCAGGCGCGGGTCGCGGATGATCGGCTCAGACACCGCGGAGGACGCGTTGGTCACGACGACGTTCACGACGCCCGCGGGAACTCCAGCGTCCTCGAGCAGCCTTGCGAAGAACACGGTAGTCAGTGGGGTGAGCGCCGCGGGCTTGATCACCACGGTGCAGCCGGCAGCGAGCGCGGGGGCGATCTTGCGCGTGGCCATCGCCAACGGGAAGTTCCAGGGGGTGATCAGGAAGCACGGGCCGACCGGATGCTGCGACACGATCATGCGGCCGGTGCCCTCGGGGTTCGCGCCGTAGCGGCCCTGCACGCGGGCCGTCTCTTCGCTGAACCAGCGCAGGAACTCGCCGCCGTACGCGACCTCGCCGCGCGCCTCGGCCAGCGGCTTGCCCATCTCGATCGTCATCAGCAGCGCGAAGTCCTCCTTGCGCTCCTGCAGCAGGTCGAACGCGCGCCGCAGGATCTCGGCACGCTCGCGCGCTGGCGTCGCCGCCCACGCGGGGAACGCCTCGACCGCCGCATCCAGCGCCGCCTTGCCGTCCTCGGGCGACGCGTTCGCGATCTCCTTCACGACCTCGCCGTTGGACGGGTCGTAGACCTTCAGCGTCTTGTCGCCCGCCGCTGCCCGCCACTGCCCGCCGATGAACAGCCCGTCGGGCACGGACGCCAGCAGCTCGGACTCACGGGTTTCGGTGATCGTCGTGCTCACGGGGACTCCCTTGTCGTTTCACGGATGCCGCGTGCTCGCGGCATCCGTTCTCTCGATGTCGCCGTCGAAGCGGCGCACATACGCGATCTCGAGTTCGCGTCATGAGCCAGACTGATGCCTTCCGTGGGTTCCCGCAGTGTGGTCGACGCACATAAATCCGCGAATAGATGGTCCTCACCCACATTCCGCAGAGCTCGCCGTCCGTACAGACTCATTGCAGCGCGAGGAGGCGGAAGTCAATGAGGATACGTGGAGCGGTGTTGACCACATCGTCCAGCACAGCACCCTATAGGGATTCGGTGCCGATCGTGGTGGAAGAGCTCGAGCTTGACCGTCCGGGTCCGGGCGAAGTGCTCGTGCAGATCGAGGCGGCGGGCGTCTGCCATTCGGATCTTTCGGTGGTGAACGGCAGTCGCCCACGGCCACTGCCCATGCTGCTCGGGCATGAGGCGGCGGGGCGTGTTCTGTCAGCTGGGGATGAAGAAGGAGAAGAGCTGGTCGGACGACGTGTCGTCATGGCGTTCCTTCCGAGGTGCGGCGAGTGCTGTGCCTGCGCGACCGAGGGACGCCTGCCCTGCGAGCGCGGCTCTGCCGCGAACGGTGCGGGCAGCCTTCTTTCAGGCGCGCGGAGGATCTCACTCGACGGCCGCGAGGTCGCTCACCACCTGGGAGTGTCCGGTTTCGCGACGCACGCCGTGGTCGACCGTCGATCACTCGTCCCTGTCGGTGACGACGTACCGCCCGACATCGCCGCGTTGCTGGGTTGTGCGGTGCTGACGGGCGGCGGTGCCGTGTTGAACGCCGCCCGACCAGTCGCTGGGCAGACGGTTGCCGTTGTCGGCCTGGGCGGCGTCGGAATGGCCGCCCTGCTCGTGGCACGGTGCATCCCGGACGTCCGCGTGATCGGGGTCGACCCGGTAAACGAGAAGCGCCTCAAAGCGTCAGAGCTGGGAGCGGATGAGGTCTTCGACCCGACCGAAGCCATCGGTACGGTGAGGGCCGACGCCGTGATCGAGGCGGCCGGCTCCGCGGCGGCCTTTGAGACAGCTGTATCGATCACCGCGATCGGAGGACGCACGATCTCGGTGGGCCTGCCTGCGAGCGACGCCCGCGCCGCGATCTCTCCGCTCGCGTTGGTCGCAGAGGCGAAAGAGATCGTCGGAAGCTACCTCGGCTCCGCTGTGCCTTCACGAGACATCCCGCGCTTTGAGCAGCTGTGGCGCGACGGGCGGCTACCCCTTCAGCAGCTGATTTCGGCCCGCATCCGTCTTGACGACGTCAACCACGCCATGGACGAGCTCGCCAGTGGGCACGCCATCCGACAGCTGATCGAGTTCCCGCGATGAGTGTGCGTGAGCTGACACAGCTGCGCGTTCGTACGCATGACGATGCGGTGCTGCGTGTGGAGGGTTCGCGGACCGGTCGCGCTGTGCTGCTCCTCCATGGCCTGGGCTACGCATCGTGGGCCGCCCAACCGCTGAGACTCGCTCTCGACGAGGAACTCGCGCTGTGGTCGCTCGACAATCGCGGCACCGGCCGCTCCACGCGCGGTCAAGAAGAGTTGTCGATCGAACTGCTCGCCGACGATGCCGCCTCGGTGATCGAGGCACTCGGGCGTCGCGCGATCGTGGTGGGCTACTCCATGGGCGGGTACATCGCGCAACTGCTCACCCTTTCCCGCCCGGAGCTCGTCAGTCAGCTCGTACTGGTCGGCACGAGCCCCGGGGGAGCCAATGCCGTGCCCGTCCCCGATCGCACGCGCAATGCCTGGCTGGACGCCGCCGACCAGACACCCGAGGAATACGCCCGCCGCACGATGCCGCTCTCGTTCAGAGACGGATGGCCGCAATCACACCCCGACGAGTACGAGGACGTCATACAGGCCCGTCTGACGTACCCGACGTCCAGCGAGATCTGGCGCGAGCAGTACCACGCGTGCGAAAAGTTTCTGCAAACGGGGGCACGGACGTCAGAGCTATCCGTCCCGACGCTCATCCTCCATGGCGGCGCCGACCGGGTACTGCCGCCTGAGAACGGTCGCGCGATCGCCCGCATGCTTCCCACAGCTCCGTATCGAGAACTGCCCGATGCCGGGCACCTGCTTCATCTCGAACAACCGGAAGTCGTCGCAGCAGAGGTCCGCCGTTTCGTCTCACCCCTCATCCACAACCACGGCAATACAAAGGAGTAAGCATGCCCAACCTCGAAGTGGAACCCGGTGTGAACCTCGCCTACGAGGATCGCGGATCGGGCAAGCCGATCGTCTTCGTCCATGGATGGGCGGGCAGCGGAGACGTCTGGGACTACCAGGTGCTCGACCTCGCCCCGTCCTACCGCTGCATCACCGTCGACCTGCGCGGGCACGGCGCGTCCGACAAACCGTGGGGCGACTACGACTACGACCTCTTCGTCCGAGACCTGGACGCCGTCATCGTCGGACTCGAGCTCACAGACGTCACTCTCGTCGGCTGGTCGATGGGTGGCCACATCGGCCTCAAGTACGCCCAGATGCACCCCGAGCGAGTCGGACGGCTCGTGATCACGGGAAGCGGCCCTCGCTTCTGGGAGGCGCCCGATGCCCCCTTCGGCACGCCGCCGGAACAGGTGGAGGGCCTCATCGACGCCATCCGGTCGGCGCGAACGGAGACCATCGCCGGGCTGTACGCCAACAACTTTCACCGAACGGATCTGAAAGCAACCGAAGAGTTCTTCATCCAGATCGGCCTGAAGGTGCCGGCGTTCGTCGGCGTCACCAGCTTCCAATCCCTCCTCGACGTGGACATGCGACCGCACCTGCCTGAGATCGACACCCCCGTCGCCATCTTCACGGGACGCCACGACCAGATCTGGGATCCGCGATGGTCCGAGTACGCATACCGCCTTCTTCCGAACGCCTCATTGACGTATTTCGAGAACAGCGGCCATGTCGCCTTTATCGAGAACCGCGCGGAATGGAACGCTGCCCTCGTCGACGTCATCGAAGGCTGGACGCCCGCCGCATCCCTCGGATCCTCGCAGAGCGTCGCGGTCTGACCCGCGAGGACATCCAACGCCGAACGCATCCGCGAGCGCCGGCGGAAACAGACACCAACGTGATCACTGAGTGATCTCTCACAACTACAAGGAGGTAGTCGCCATGACATCCCACAATTCGACTTCCCGGCCACCGCGTGAAACGACTCCCACGCAAGGCGCAGAGTCGCCTCCCGCCCGCGGCGGCCTGCGGCGGGTCGTCACAGCATCGATGGCCGGCACCGTCGTCGAGTGGTACGAGTTCTTCCTCTACGCCACCGCAGCGACGCTCGTCTTCAACAAGATCATGTTCCCGCCATCGGACGACCCCTATGCGCCGATCATCGCGGCACTCGCGACCTACGCGGTCGGTTTCATCGCCCGCCCGCTCGGCGGAATCGTCTTCGGCCACTTCGGCGACAAGTACGGACGCAAGAAGCTCCTGCAGCTCGCGATCATCCTCGTGGGCGTCGCCACGTTCCTGATGGGATGCCTGCCCACGTACGATCAGATCGGCTATTGGGCCGTCGGGCTCCTGCTCGTCCTGCGCTTCACCCAGGGCTTCGCCGTCGGCGGCGAGTGGGGCGGCGCGGTGCTGCTGGTCGCCGAGCACTCGCCGGACAAGACGCGCGGTTTCTGGGCGTCGTGGCCGCAGGCCGCCGTCCCGATCGGCAACCTGGTCGCGACACTCGTCCTGCTCGTGCTCAGCCGCACCCTCACCGAGGAGCAGTTCCTCGCCTGGGGCTGGCGAATCGGGTTCTGGCTGTCGGTCGTGATCGTCGCCGTCGGCTACTACATCCGCACGAAGATCACCGATGCGCCCATCTTCCTCGAGGTGCAGAAGGAGATCGAGGAATCCAAGGAGACGCGGTACGGCGTGTTCGAAGTGCTGAAGCGCTACCCCCGCGGCGTCTTCACCGCGATGGGTCTGCGCTTCGCCGAGAACATCATGTACTACCTGGTGGTGACGTTCTCGATCACCTATCTGAGCGTCGCGCTCGAGGTGAACACGGCAGAGATCCTCGGGCTGCTGGCGCTGGCCCATGTCGTGCACATGGTCGTGATCCCGCTGATCGGCGGACTGGCCGATCGCATCGGCCGCAAGCCCACGTACCTGATCGGGGTGCTCGGAGCGGCGGCGTGGGGCTTCATCGCCTTCCCGCTGTTCGATACCAAGAACCCGTTGGTCATCGTCTTCGCGATCTCGCTGGGCCTGTTCATCCACGCATTCATGTACGCGCCGCAGCCAGCGATCATGTCCGAGATGTTCCCGACCCGGATGCGGTACTCCGGCGTCTCGCTCGGGTACCAGGTCACCTCGATCGTCGCCGGCTCGCTCGCACCGATCATCGCGGTCGCGCTCCTCTCGCAGTTCGGCACGTATGTGCCGGTCGCCATCTACCTGGCGATCGCCGCCGGAGTCTCCCTCATCGCGGTGATCTCGCTGCGTGAGACCAAGGGATCGTCGCTGCACGAGCTCGACCGCGTGGACCAGCAGAAGCGGGCTGTCGGTCGGATCACTGCCGACGCCTGACCGCTCCGGCGCCAAGGAACGCCCCGCCACCTCGTGGCGGGGCGTTCGTCGTCCTCTCGGTGATCGTGCCGGCGCACCGTCCCTGCTCGCGCATCGTGAGAATGGCCTGCGGGGCCGCCAACCGTGGGCACCATATGATCGCCAGGCGAACGACGCGCACGAACTGGAGCCGTGAAGTCTGCTGAGGGGCGCGCCCGCTGCAGCGCACTCGACATGGCGGCTGCGGTGTCGAGGACGTCGGCCTTGGCGGCGGACGCGTCCGCCCAGTCACCACCGCGTGCCACCGCCCTGCTTCTCTGGGCCTCGCAATATACGCGGCATCCTTCGTTTCGTTGATGCGGGACGGAGGCGGCGAGGCGTATGGATGCAGGTGCCCCGAAATCTGCGCCCCAGCTGGACCAGCCACCTAATCCCGCCGGCATCCCGGCGCGTCCCCGCGATCTGGTGCGATACGCCTTCGCCAGCCCCTGCCTCATGCGGAACACGCTGGATCCGCGTTGTGGCGCAGAGTGTCGCCGCTATGAGGCGTGGCGTGGTTGAGGGCCGGGGCCCCTCACTCCGGACGAATGTCGACCGTATTGATGAGCCCCGGCCCTCATGCCGGTGGGACCGCTTCGTGAGCGGACGAGTCTGGGCCTAGCTGCAGTTGACGACGACCGTCCAGGATCCGGACGACTGCTGTCGAAGAGTGGTGACGGTCGCGTCTCCTTGACCCATGTATGCGTACGAACCTTTGGCGTAGTAGGTCTTGTAGGGAGCGATGCCGTAACTGAGGGCCCGTCCGGCCGCCTGGTGTGTTGCATTCGACGCCGCGACGCACGACTGATCCGTCGGGGTGGGCGTCGGCGTCGGGGTCGGAACGGGAGTGGGTCCGGGCGTCGATGGGCCGCCTACGCGACGGTTGTTCTCGAAGAAGAACTTCGTCACGTAGGCGGGATAGTCGATGCTGTTACCCGAGATGTAGGTGCCGCTCGTGCCCGTGCCCGCAGGCCAGTTGTGGCCGAGACCCGTGTTCTGGATCACAGATACTCGTGGCCCGGACGCATCGCTGTAGAGCGTGCCGCTGCCGGTCGTATTCGTACCCGCGAGGCCGCTGAGCGAGAACGTCGACGAGGTCCCCGCGCCATATATCCCGGCCATGATCTGTGCGTTCAGCGTGTTGTAGCCGGCCGCAACCGTCGCATCGTTGCTTCCGTAGACCACGGAGGTGAGTTGCGTCTGGAACGCGGTCGAGTTGTCACCTGCGAAGCGCTTGCAGGTGTCCGTTGCAGTCGTTTTGCTGGTGCTGACCCACGAATACCCGCTTGTCGAGGTGCCGATGGTGGGACCGGCGTTGATTCCGACGCCGGCGAAGACCTGCGGGAACAGGCACCCGACGACCATCGACTCCGCACCTCCGGAAGAGAGCCCGCTGACATATGTCTGGTCGGGGTCGATTGCGAGTGACCCGCGGGATTGCAGCGTCTGAGCGAGCGCGAGCACATTGTCATCATGGCGTGACGGGTTGGTGGAGTTGTGGTCGGAGTCGTAATAGTCCCAGCAACCGAGGTACACGCCTCCATTGGGCGCGTCCGGCAGCGCCACGACCATTCCATACTCGTCTGCGACGTCGGTCCAGTTTCCGTCATCCTGCAAGTCCTGCGCCTTCTGCTGACAGCCATGCAGTGAAATCATCAGGGCGCGTCCGCCTACGAGGGCAGGTGGCGTGGCGGGGGTATAGACGCGAACTGACATGCCCGCGATCGTCTCCGTTGTCCATGCTCCGGACGCGGCGCGTGCTGGCGGAGCCAGCCACATGCAAGCGAGGACGACTGCGATGATGAGCGCAGCCATCAGCCCGGTGCGGCCAATCGACTGGTGCAGCGCACCTGCGGTTGTTGACTTCATGAGATTCTCCTTCGACGACGTTGTCTTGGGCGAGCAGCGTGCAGTTGCCCGCTGCGCTGCTCATGTACGAGGTGGATCACTGGCGCGCGACCAGGGCCTGTCGTAGACGCGCTCGCGTTGTTCAGCGACCTGGTGAATGGATAGGTGTGCCGGGGCAGCTGACCCCAAGGTTGCTGAGGTTCAACTGCCCCGGTTCGGTTCAGTTCGCCGGGATTCCTCCCTCTGCCACGGGCGGGAAGTCGGCGTCGATCTCCTCGACGTCGCCATCCGTGACGCGGTAGGTCGAGCCGACGTAATCCTGTACACCGTCTTGGACGACTTGGATGCCGGCCGCCGGGTAGGCCTCGTGGGAGTCCTTGGAGAACGCCAGTGGGACGATGCCGTTGCCGGTGAGGTCACCTGAGGTCAATGCCTCCAGCAGCGACTCACGCGTGGGGTTCTCCCCCGCCGCCTTCAACGCCTCGGCGAACAGGTACGCCATGCTCATGCCGTAGATGGTGTTGCCGTCGAAGACGGCTCCCCCGTTGTATTCGTCGTTGATGGTGCTGAACAGCTCGACCCAGTCGGAGCTGATGCCGGGCATGTAGTTGGCGCTGACGAAGCCGTCCAGTAGCTGCGGGGCCGCGTCCTTGAGCAGGCTCGACAAGGTCACGTAGTCGGCGCCCACGGATGTGGCGAACCACATCGGCGACCACCCCAGTTGTGCGGCGGTGCCGATGGCGAGGGCCGAGAACCCGGGGATCGTGCCGAGCATCACGATCTCGCAGCCCGCGGTCTTCAAGGCCCCGATCTGCGCCGACACATCGGGATTGGACACGGCGTAGCGTTCGACCGCCACAAGCCCGTCAGCTCCCAGTACCTGCTCCGCGCCCTCGATGAATTCGTTGCCGAAGTCGTCGTCCTGACCGAACAGGCACACCTTCTTGCCCGTGTGCTCGTCGTTGGCATACTGCGCCAGCGCGGCGCCCTCCACGATGTAGCTGGCGTTGAACGAGAACGTGTACGGGTACTCGTCGGGCTGGTTCCAGTCCGATGCGCCGGACGCGACGAACAGATCCGGCACTTTGTTCTGGTTGAGGAACTCGAGGACGGAGAGGTGCGTCGGGGTCCCGAGTCCGTTGACGACGGCGAAGACGTTGTCCTCTTGAACGAGCTCTCGCACGACGGTCTGGGTGTTGGACGGGTTGTAACCGTCGTCCTTGACGATGTACTCGATGGACCGCCCGTGAACGCCGCCATTGTCGTTGAGGTAGTCGAAGTACGCGCTGGCGGCGGCCGAGATTCCGGCGTAGCCGGCTGCGGCGGGACCGGTGAGCGGAGTGTGGGTGCCGATCGTCACGGTGTCTTCGGTGACACCGGGGACGTCGGCGCCCTCCGATGGTGCCGCGGCGGGCGTGCTGCACGCCGCCAGCGTGATGAGGAGCGCTCCAGCGGCGGCCGCAGCAGTGATGCGGTGGACGGGTGATCGATGTTTCATGGTCATTTCTTTCTCTCTTGGTGTGCGGACGGGACGTTCGGGGTGGCGAGTTCAAGCACCGGCTCGGCGGCATCGGACGGCCCAGCCGCGGCGGTGGAGTCCGGCTGAGGGCGTGCTGGTTCGGCCACTCGACGATCACGCCGGGGCTTCCGGCGGAAGCGGATGCCGGCCAGACCGCGCGGGGCTGTTGCCATCACGACGATGAGGAGCAGTCCGAAGAGCAGGACGGGCAGATTTCCGGAGAGCCTGTGGGCGAGTTCCGCGGGCAGTGCTTCGGTCATCAGGGTGACCGTCCATGGCAGCAGGACGATGAGCGCGGATCCGATCGCGGCACCGCCGATGCTGCCGAGTCCGCCGATGACGGCGGCGACGACGAGGAGGAGCGAGAACGCGAGGGTGTAGGCACCGGGGCTGACCGCTTGTGTGATGAAGCACACCACTGCCCCACCGGCGCCGGCGGTGACCGACGACGCGATGAAAGCGATCACCTTGATGCGACCGGTGCGAATTCCCGAGAGCCGAGCGGCGATCTCATCGTCCCGCGTGGCACGCATGTGCAGCCCGATGCCGCTATGGCTCAAGGATGCGAGTGCGGTGACGACCACCCCGGCGACGAGGATCGCGACCCATGCCTGCCACTGCTCCATCGCGATGAGCGTCGCGAGCACCGGCGGCACGCTGTCGTACGCGATCTGAAGGCCGGCATCCCCGTTGAATACCCCGGAGAAGAACGTCGTCAGGGGTGCGATCGCGATGGTGATCGCCAGCGTCAGACCTGCCAGGTAGGGCCCACGCAGCCGAGCGGCCGCCAGTCCCAGCAGCAGCCCGAGAAGGCCGGAGGCGACAAGGCCGCCGACCATACCCAGGAAGAATCGGGCCAGGCCGTCCACTCCCGCGTCGGTGAGCACGTTCGCAGTCAGCGCGTAGCCGTAGCCGCCGACGGCCATCATTGCAGCCTGTCCCAGTGATAGCTGTCCGCTGCTGCCGACGAGGACCGTGAGGCCGGCGACGGCGCAGAAGGTGGCGGCGATGGTCGCGAGCTGAAAGTTCCGGTACGGGTCCAGCAGGAACGTCATCCCTAGTGCGAGGACGGTGAGCGCAGTACCCCAGAGGATGATGCGACGGGATGTCGGCCTGGCGGTGATCGTGGAGGGTCGCTGTCGACGGATCATGCGCTGCGCACCTCTCGCATCGAGAAGATCCCGCCGGGCCGCACCAGCAGCACACCCAACAGGAGGAGGAGCAAGCCGATCGGCGCCAGTGTCGCGGAGATGTAGCCGCTGACGAGCGTGATCACGACCCCGACGGTCAGTCCGGCGGCAAGCGCGCCCAGCGGGGAGTCGAGGCCGCCGATCACGGCGACGGCGAATCCGTACACGAGGAGCATGTCGGTCGCGTGGGGATTCAAGCCGAGTTCGGTGGGCACCAGAAGGAAGGCTGCGAGTGAGGCAACGGCGGAGGAGAGCATCCAGCCGATGGTCACCATGCGCGGCACCCGCACTCCGAGCAGGCGCGAGACTTCGGGTGCGAAGGCGGCAGCCCGCAGTTGCAATCCGATGGACGTGAACCGGAACAGCAGGGCGAGCGCGACCATGACGACGGCAGCGATCGTGAGGACGAAGATGTCGTACGGCGAGAGCAGCGGCGTGCCGCCGATCATCAGAGGGCTGTCGTCGAACGGCGCTTGCATCGGCCGATACTGGGGACCGAAGAGGATCCCGAGCAGCGACTGCAGCACCATCACGATCCCGATGGCGACGATGATTCCGGCGAGGTGATCGTGAGCGGGCACGAGTCGCATCACCCCGCGTTCTACCGCGACTCCGATCAGCGCACCGGCGACCAGTGCGGAGATGAGTCCGGCCCAGTACGATCCCGACGCGGCGGTCACGGTGAACGCGACGTACGCGGCGACGAGCGCCTGCGCCCCTTGAGCGAAGTTGATGATGCGCGCTGCTCGCCAGATGAGCACGAGCGAGAGAGCGAAGAGTGCGAAGACGGCGCCTCGGGAAAGTCCGGTGGCGAGGAGGAAGGTCAGCTGGTCCATCAGAATCCGAGGTAGGCGTGTCGAAGGGTGGAATCGCGCAGGAGTTCCCGCGATGGGGCGTCCGCCACGACTCGGCCGAGGTCGAGGAGCACTCCGCGGTCGGCGATCGAGAGCGCGCTGGTCACGTTCTGCTCCGCGAGAAGGACGGTGAGGCCGCGATCGGCGGCGATGTCTCGCAAAGCTCCGAAGATCTTGGCGATCGTGAGGGGGGCGAGTCCGAGCGACGGCTCGTCCAACGCGAGCACCAGAGGTTCGGTGATCAGGGCGCGGCCGAGCGCCAGCATCTGGCGTTCGCCGCCGGAGAGTTGGTGGCCGGCGCTGCTGCGTCGGCGCGCGAGCGGCTCGAACAGCTCGTAGATGGCCTTGATTGCGCTCTCTCGCGCCGATCCTCGGTGCCGCCATAAGGAGCCCAGCCGGAGATTCTCCTCGACTGTGAGCTCGGCCACGACGCTCTGCCCCTCCGGCACGAGCGCCACTCCTCGTCGGGCACGTTCCTCGGTGGCCAGTTCCGTGAGGTTCGTCCCGTCGAGGCGGATGATGCCGGATCTTGCCGGCATGAGTCCGGCGAGGGTGCGCAGGAGAGTGGTCTTTCCCGCTCCGTTTGCGCCCAGCAGCGCGACGATCTCACCGGGCTGCAGGGCGAAGCTGACGTCATGAAGCACCGGTGTCCCCCCGTAGCCGGCGGTCAGCGCCTCGATGGAGAGCGCACCGGCAAGGGTTCGTGCTGCTGCGTGTCCGCCGCTCATGCGATCGCTTTCACGCCGAGGTAGGCTTCCTCGACCCGCGGGTCGACGCGGATCTGGTCCGGCGTGCCGCGGGCGATGCAGCGACCGAAGTCCAGCACGACGATCTGGTCGGCCGCGTTCATCACGAAGTCGACGTGGTGTTCGACCAGCAGGATCGAGCATCCTCCCGCAGCGACCGCTTGAACGATGCGTGCGAGATCGGCGATGTCGTCGGCGCCCAGTCCGCCGGCGGGTTCGTCCAGGAGGAGCAGACGCGGATTTGTTACCAGCGCGCGTGCGAGCGCGACACGTTTTCGATCCGGATAGGAAAGGGCGGAGACCGTGATGTCCGCCATTGCGGTCAGATTGAGCGACTCGAGCTGCGCTGCGACTCGGGTGTCCGCGGCACGGATGGTCGCGATGGGCGCCAGCACGTTCTCCCGAACGGTCAGCCCGGAGAACAGCCCCAGTCCCTGCAGCGTTCTTGCCAAGCCGCGGCCGGTCAGATCAGCGGTTCGTCTCGGCGATGCGAGGCCGTCGATGGCGATGCGTCCCTGTCGACTGACCAGTCCGCACACGGCGTTGAACACCGTGGTCTTGCCTGCACCGTTCGGCCCGATCAGTGCCACCACTTCACCGGGGTGGACGTCGAAAGAGACGTCGTCCACGGCTGTCAGCCCCCCGAATCGGACAGTCAACCCGCTTACCGCGAGTCGGGGCTGTGCTCCTTGCTGGCCGCCACGGGGCTGGTCCCGTGACCGCCGTTCGCCAAGTATCTTCATCGATCCTGCCTTCGCTTGTTTGTCGGCGCCGGACGCCGCACGAGGTCCGCGTGCAGAGGGACCCAACGGAAGGACCATGCCCACTCCGCTGTCGACCAGATCCGCCCGACGTGAAGAAGCACCTCACGCCGCCGTGGAACGCTGTTTCAGCGCCCTCCC
Organism: Microbacterium sp. ZW T2_14; assembly: GCF_044987405.1. Lineage (NCBI taxonomy): Bacteria > Bacillati > Actinomycetota > Actinomycetes > Micrococcales > Microbacteriaceae > Microbacterium > Microbacterium sp. ZW T2_14. The sequence goes on from NZ_JBJDRK010000001.1 coordinate 99,947, forward strand.
TCGCGTCTCGCCTCTTTGCGCTGCAATGAGTGTGACCTGCGCCACCACGAAGCGGGATGTGTAAACAAGCCATTCCGCGCGAGAGAAGGTGTACATTCGACACACTTGCGCGCCAGAATGGCGAGGTGACCCCGACGCAATCGACCATCGCGGCAACACTCACCGACATCGCCCGAGACATCTCGACTCTTCGCGATCCAGAGCTGCTTCTGTCGTCGATCGTGCGGCGAGCGCGGTTGCTGCTGGGAACTGACATCGCGTATCTCAGCCTCAACGATTCCGAGCGCGCCGAAACATTCATCCGGACGACCGACGGGGTACGCACCGAGTCCTACGCCGCAATCCGGATGCCCTTGGGTACCGGCGTGCTGGGCCTGGCGGCCGGCGGAGTGATCGCGGAGACACCCGACTACCTGCCCGACGAGGGCAAGACCCATCTGCCCGACATCGACCATGTCGTCGTTGAAGAGGGAGTACGTGCGATCCTCGGTGCGCCGCTTCGCATCGCCGGCAAGGTGGTCGGGGCGCTCATGTCCGCGAACCGGACGCCCGGCGCGTTCACACCGGCGCAGCGCGAACACCTGGAGCGTATTGCGAGCCTCGCCGCAGCCGCGGTCGAACTGGTCGACGCAAAGGAGAACGAGAGAACGGCGCAGCTGGTCGCCCAGCAGGCGACCGACGACCTCAGTGAGGCGTTGGCAGCCGAACGTGTGCGCAGTGAACTCGAGGTCCGACTTGCGAGCGAACTCGCGGAGCATCGCGGCCTGGACGAGCTGCTCGCTGTCGCTGGATCGCTGACGGCAACGCAGCTGCGGGTCGTGGATGCCACGGGTCGTGAGCTCGCCCACTCTTCTCAGATCGACGATGATGAGGCCGCGGACGGCACGGATCTCCGGCACGGCCAGCATGAAGAACAAGCTCCCCTCATCGGCGATGCCGGACCGGGCTTCATCATCGTCACTCGGGCAGCGCCACCTGACGTACCCGATGTGGTCGCCGCGACCGTCGCACGCTACGCGAGCATCGCCCTTCTCTACGACCGGACAATCGATGACGTGCGCCACTTCCACGAGAACGAACTCGTGAGCGCCCTCGTCTCCCCGCTCGATCCGGAGCGTCCGACACTTTCCTCGACGATGGTGCAGCGCGCCCTCGGCGCCGAGCGCGAAACCAGCATCGCTGTCCTGGTACCTTCTGACCCGGACGACGCAAGCCGACGTCGCCTTCTGGGGCGCGTACGCCAGCTCACCAGAAGCGGACACACCATCGTGGCGGGGTACCTCGGCCGCGTCGTGATCGTGGCGAGAAGCCCAGAAGACATCCTCAGAACCAGAGTCACCGCACTCATCCAGGACCTCCCGTGCTTCGGCGGCATCGCCAGCTCACCGGAACTGGCAAAGGTGCCGGGCGCCTACGCGGAGGCGGCCGCAATCGCCTCGGCCATGCGAGCTATCGGTGCACCCGGCGCCATTGCGGGCGCCGCGGAGGCGGGGGTGGCGGGGCTCCTGCTCAGAGACGGGGATCCGGCAACAGCCCACCGCTTCCTCACGGCGCATCTGGGCCCGCTTCTTCAGCAACCACGAGGAGAGGTTCTACTGGGAACCGCGCTTACCTACCTCGACGCGCATGGATCGATCAACGAAACGGCTGAGCTTTTGCGTATCCACCCGAACACCGTGAGACAGCGGATCGAACGGATCGACACCGAACTCAACCCGACGTGGCGGCGTGGACCACACCGCCTGGACACTCATGTGGCGCTCCGCCTGTGGCGGCTCAGTAACGCTGCTGCCCGAACGGACCCGTGACGCGGTTCCAACCCGCCACAACCGTTTCGCTCGGCCGGGGAAGCAGCCTGCGGTAGAAGCTAGCCGCGGCTAGCTCGCGGCGGTGGGAGCGTAGGGATCATTTCTAGCCCTCGCACGGGGTGAACTTACCGAGCGCTTGACGCAGCCCTGACATGGCAAAGACCCCGCGATCCCAGTGTTTCGAAGGGGTCGTGGAGCTTCGACGTTGGCGGTCGCGGGGACGGTCACGGGAATTCGAAACCGCAGCCTCCTGTGGGCAGGATGCCCACGCAAACTCACGTGGGCAAAGCGTGGGCACAACTGATCTCGACGTCGCGCTGGATCGTCTTCGCGGCCGCTACCGAACGGCGAGGATCAGTCGGTCGAACGGTCGCGTCCGCGAATCCGCGTCGCGACCGTCCACCCGAATGGGTCGATCAATGCACGCGGCACGATCTTCAAGTGCAGCTACCCGATGCGCGGGAAGACGTCGACCTCGCGTGCGAAGCCGCCGGCATCACGATCTTCGACGACCGCGGCACGCCCGTCGCCGAGGACAACTGGCCAGCGCGAGGCGTCACTTACATCAGCAACGTCAAGCCCCGAGGCCCCAAGAGCAGGAGGTGTCACCGATGTCGTTGACACCCTGCGGTTGGCCGGATGCCTACGGTAGGAACGCCGCCCGTGCCCCCAACGCGGTCAACGCCGTCAACGGCGTCAACGGCGTCAACGGCGTCAACGGCGTCAACGGCGTCAACGGCGTCAACGGCGTCAGCGGCACGATCTCAGACCCGCGGAATTCCGCGGGTCTGACGCGGAAGATCCGTTCGATGAAGTCCGACACCTCGCCACGGAGGCTCGTCTCTGAGGTAGTGGAATCGCGGCCAAATGTGGGCGCGGTGTGGGCATTCCGTGGTCACGCAAATGGAAAAACCCCTGATCATCAGGGGTTTTTCTGGCGGTGACGGTGGGATTTGAACCCAAAGAGGCTGGATCCGTTTCAATCTGTCTCGACCGAGAACCGCGGATTTCCGCGGCTTGCGACCGCCGAGAATCTGCTGCCGCTCCCTCTGGACCCGCACCAATCGTGATCGTCCGTGGGCACCATGTGGGCACGAACTCCCGAACCGCGGGAACGCGTGTTGACGGATCGGACGACGTATTGTCTTGTCCGCTTAGCGTCTCACCGCACCTCGTCTCAAGGCAACAACACCCGAGCCGTGAGTCTCGCCTCGGTCATCCAGAACGCAGGGATCTGAACCCCGTTGTACGGTTGCATCCCGCGGTCCTGAGGCGCGTCCGCGTTGATTCGACGCGGTTCCCGTTCACGGTGGCCAACGTTGAGGGAGGCTCGGCGCTGTTCGGGTGTTCGCAGATTCTTCGCAGAGGCGCTGCCAGCACGACCGAGTACGCGCTCGTCGGCGGGCGCAAGTGCGTGATCTTCCAGCTCATCGACGACCACTCCGCTACGCCGACGTAGAAACGACCTAATCTGACGGGCGGCCAGAGCCGAGCTCCTCGATCAGGAGCCTCGCGGCGGCGAGGACGCCTTCCGCGTTCGGGTGGTAGGGCCCTGCGTTGCCAGTGACCGTGCCACTGACGTCCCAGCCCTTGACCCATGGGTCGTCCGAGCAGGCATCGTGCGAGCGGCTCGCCTTCGACAACTCGATCAGCTCGGTACCCGTGCGCTGGGCCGAATGCTTGGTGGCCAACTGCAATTGCCTCGCGATGTCAAGGATGTGCTTCTGATCGTCCTTGGCGAGCGGTACGCCCACGCACGGCTTGCCCGACTGGGGAAGCACGGTGAGGTAGTCGACGAAGACGATTCGGGCATGCGGTGCCCGCACCCTTATGGCGTCGACCATGTTCGTCAGCTCGTCTGTCAGCCCGTCGAGCGCTGTCTGGATGGCCGTGCTATCGACTGTCCCGGAACACAGCGCTCCTTCGATAGCCGCCCGGAGAGCTGGCGGCGCAGCCAGCGCGTCGAATGGCCTGCGGTCTGCCGCGCAGGAGCGGCGGAAGAGTGTTGAGATGTAGCTGACGTCATTGCCGCCGATGGTGACTGTCACGAGGTCGGTGCCAGGTTGGACGGCGTCGATCTGCGGCGCGATTCGCGCGCCGGTGTAGTGGACCTGAGGCGTGTCAACGATGTTGTCGATCGTGGCTCCGCTGCAGGTGGCGTCTGTCAAGATGAGCCCGAAACGGGCCGCGACCAGGTGAGCGTAGTTGTCCGGGGAGCGTCCGCACAGGAAGTCACCGGCGATGGCCCCGTTTGCCGCGTAGGAACTGCCGAGCGCAACGTATGAGTCTCCCGAGGCGACCCCTCCTGCTGGGGTGTCCGCCGAGCCTACGGCGACTCCCGACATCACGAGAGATAGCGCGAGGGTCGCTGCGCTGACGACGTGGTGAGCTTTCATGGTTTCTCCTTTGAAAGATGAAGCTGGGGTAAATCGAGCCTCGGTCGTCCGATTGCTCGTCTGGTCGGATTCTTCAGGCGAGTGCCAGGACGAAGCGGGCGTATCCGGTTAGTGCTGGTGAGCCGTTGTCGACCGCTTGGACGACGACATGAATGTCCGTGTGCGCTGGCGCATCGGTGGGAATGCTGATGACGACTTCGGTGGGCGAGACCTCGACAATGCATGAGGGCCCGCGAAGTTGCGAAGCAGCCACGGAGACGGTGTCGCCGTCGGGATCGATGACCGAGAACGGGAGCACGACGCGTTGCCCCGGGGAGACCGCGAAATCCAGTTCCGGAGCGACAATCCGCGGCGCGTGATTGGCCTCGGTGAACTCTGATGTCACACTCCACCGCAATCGTGCGGCGAGATCGCGCTGGTATGCCCCGAACCACTGGCCGACCTCGCCCGCATCGACGATCTCGGCACCAGGCGCCCAGGGGCGCTGGCCCGCGCTGTTCCAGCGGTGCGGGTCCTTCTCATCCGGTTCCTGCCGGCCGCCCCATCCTCCGAATGTCGGGTGCTCGGCGTTGCGCAATCCGTTGTCGATATGCATCGCGAAGTTGGAAGTGTCGCCTTCGGAGATCCAGGAGCCGTTCGGTCGCAGAGGAGCCCAGAGCTGGTATCCCTCTGCCACAAGGCTCTCGACACCGGCATCGGGGACGCCGAAATAGTCCTCAGGGTCGATGCCCTCGGCCATCTGCTTGCCATCGCCCCAGACACGGTACGCGCCCCCGATCGGGCCAACCGCCGAGACGTTTTCCCGCATCCACTCCGCGCTCAGGTACTTCTGCGCATCCTCGGGGACTACGTCCCACGCGAAGTAGCCCCACCCCGCCGTGGCGACGTCCCGGAACTCCAACTCCGGCCATGTGGGCCTGATGTAGTTCGCGAAGGTGTCGTCTTGCTCACCGAAGCTGGTGATGACGGTGCGGCCGACGATGAGGGCGTAGATCTCATCCCACTGGTCCGTGCCTCGGTATTGGTCTTCGATCGACATGAGGGCCCGGGCGATCGTGTTCGTCCCGCCCCAGGCTTGAGCGAACACCTTCCCGGGTGCCTCAGCCAGCAAAACTTCCTTCACCAGGTCCGATCCTGGGGTGGGATGCCGGGTGTCGCCGGCCTCGTCGATATTGCCCGTCGCGATGATGGCCCTCAGTGCGTCCGGTGACGGATATCGCGGGTCGTGCCGGACAAGGTTGTCGTAGGCCGCCGCGTACGCGTCGACAGCCTCGTCGATGTGGAGACGTTCCCCCGCTGCCGGCCAACGGTGCGCGGACACGCCGCGAGCCGGGTCACCTCTGTGGTGGAAGATACTCGCGGTGTAGACCAGAGCTGCAATGTCGATCTCGTTGCTGTAGAGCAGCAGGCGGAGCATGGAGTTCAGGTCGTCCAACTCTGGGTCGGTCGTGACGATGATGCGGGCGGTGGGATTGGTCAAGAGTCTCTCCTGCAAAAGATGATGGTCTTCACTCCGATGTGGACGGGATCTCCAGAGTGACCCGCCACCCCGCCGGGTACAGCGGGTCGTGGGTGTCGCCGGCGACGTCGGGCCGGCTGGCCGCTACTGCCGCCATGCTGCGGGGGAGTTCGAATGGAAGGCGTCCCTCCGGGGTCACCACACCGGTGAGGGCGTCGAGGAGCGCTTCATCGGATGCGCCGTAGTCGGCGATGATGGCGGTGGCGAACTCGGCGATCTGTGTGAGGATCGCGGGGCGGCTGAGCGTGACGGCGATGATCAGCGCGGTCTGCGCTGCCAGTCTGCGCAGTTCGTCGACCACCGCTGGTGCGAACTCCAGCGAGCCCTGCTCCATGCCGCTCTCCAGGAAGAAGTGGTCGCGCGGCTCGAACGGAGCTGCGAGGCGGACGATCGCAACGTCCGCCTGCGCGGGTTCGGCGACACTCCAGCCATCGGGCAGCGCAGAGGGGTCGATTCCACGCAGATAGGCGCTGAGTGGACGATCCAACGGCAGCGCTTCTTGGTAGCCGAGAAGGCCATTCTGCAGAACTGTGATCGATCGAGACTGGGCAAGCATGCCGAGTTCGACGTGCTCGCGGAGCGGAAGGTCGGCCGGGTCGGGTGTGGAAGGGGGGTTGCCCGCGTCGCCCGTGAGTCGCAGATTCAATTCGACGACGCGGACTGCCGCATCCTGCACGCGCTCCAGCGAGACTCGCCCCTCTTCGAGGAGCGACAGCAGCAGTGCCGTATCGCTTTCGCCGCCGAGCTGGTCGACGCCTGCGCTGAGCAGGCGGGCGATGCGGGACCCGGGGTCGAGGTGCTCCACCCCCCAGGCGCGCGCGGGGAACGGCTTGCCGAACACCACCGCGTCATGCACCAAGCCGAAGTCGCTGAGCACGAGCCCTTCGAAACCCAGTTCGTCACGGAGCAGGTCGGTGATCAAAGCCCGGTTGAAGGCGAAGCCGACCTCTTCGACGGCCTGCCCGTTGCGGGTGAGGCCGACCGGCATCCCGTAGTAGGGCATGATCGCTGCGGCGCCGGAACTGATCGCGGTGCGGAAAGGCAGGAGGTGGTCCTCGAACCGGCCTCCCGGGTAGACCTGCTCTCGCCCGTAGGCGAAATGCGGGTCTTCCCCATCCTTCTGCGGTCCTCCCCCCGGGAAATGCTTGACCGTGGCAGCGACGCTTTCGGCACCGAGAGCCGGACCCTGCAGCCCCTCCAGGAATGCAGCGAGCAGGCGGGAGGTGAGCGCAGGATCCGCACCGAAGCTCTGGGCCTGGCGCGCCCAGCGGGGCTCAGTGGTGAGATCGACCTGAGGGTGCAGAGCCATGCGGATGCCCATGGCGCGGTAGTCGTCGCGGACGATGCGTGCGAACTCGCGGACCAGGTCGGGATCGTCAAGAGCGCCGAACGCGATGGGTTCCGGCCACTGCGACACTCCCTCTGCTCGGTGGGTAGCTCCCATGTTCTGCAGGAAGGAGTGCCGCGGGTCGGTGGAGAAGACGATCGGCAGCCGTGAGCCGTGTGATGTCGCGATCTCCTGCAGACGACCTATCACGGGCGCGGTCTGCGCGGGTGAAGGAATCGTGGCAAGGCAGAAGTGCCGGATGCCGCGCTCCACGATCAGCTCGCGGGTCGATGGCCCGAACGGCGACGAGGCGTCTGGGTCGTGATCGGCGTCGAGGACGACGATCGGGTGGAAGAGCAGACCGGCGACCTCGGCGCCGCGGAGTCCGGCGACGACCTCTTGCGCGCGGCGGCGGACGTCGGGAGCGAGAGAGGTTTCGAGCGTCATACGGATTCCTTCTGGTTGGGATGCGTCGCGGGGTCGGCGAGAGCAGTGGACCGGAGCAGTGCGCGGCGTTCCGCCTGGTTCGCTGGGTCGGCGACAGGTGAGGCCAGCAGCAGCCTGCGGGTGTAGGGGTGGCTGGGGTTCGAGGTGACGGTGTCGCCGTCTCCCCACTCGACGATCTCGCCGGCCCGCATGACGGCAACGCGATGGCAGAGCACCCGGACCACGTTCAGGTCGTGGGAGACGAACAGGTATGCGACTCCCGTGCGCGCCTGCACCTCGAGGAGGAGTTCGAGGATGCGCGCCTGGGTGGTCAGGTCGAGCGCCGAGACCGGCTCATCGCAGACGATCAGCCTCGGCTCGAGGGCGACGGCTCGTGCGATCGCGACGCGCTGGCGCTGGCCGCCGCTGAACTCCCGCGGCAGTCGCTGCGCGGCGTCCGCGGGGAGATGAACCAGATCGAGCAGGTCACGCACCCTTCGAGCCGCGTCCTTCGCGCCGATGCCCCGGGCGCGCAGCGGTTCGGCCAGCGTGTCGCCGACGGTGAGGGCCGGGCTGAGCGAGGAGTAGGGATCCTGGAAGATGACTTGGAGGTCGACAGCCAGTTCACGACGACGCGCCCGGGTGGCGTGGGCGATGTCCTCGCCGTCCAGGGTGATGGTTCCGCCGGTCACCGGTGCGAGGCCGAGGGCGGCGCGGCCGAGAGTGGACTTGCCGGATCCAGACTCGCCGACGAGGCCGACCGTCTCGCCGGCGCGGACGTCCAGGCTCACGCCATGGAGGATCTCAACGGGTCGCTTCCGGATCCCTCGTCCCGGGTACGCCACGCGGAGGTCGCGGATCTCGAGCAGCGGGCGCGCCGATGTTGCCGTTGCAGATGCGGTGTCGCTCATGCGTGCAGCGCTCCTCGTGCGGGGGCGTTGTCGAGGAGAGCGTCGAACAGCCCGCGGGTGTAGTCGTGCCGGGGGTCGGCGAAGACGTCGGCGACCGTGCCGGTCTCGACGATGCTTCCTGATCGCATCACGGACACCCGGTCGGCGAGGTCGGCGACGACCCCGAAGTTGTGGGTGACGATCAGGATCGACATCCCGCTCTCGCGTTGGAGGCCGCGGAGGAGCTGGAGGATCTCGGCCTGGACGGTGACGTCGAGCGCCGTCGTCGGTTCGTCGGCGATGATCAGGTCCGGTTCGGTCGCCACGGCACCGGCGATGAGGACGCGCTGGGCCATGCCGCCAGAGATCTGGTGCGGATAGGCGGCGAAAGTGTGTCCCGGGTCGGCGATCCCGACACGGGCCAGCAGCGCCAGGACGCGGGCCTTCGCCTCCCGCTGCGAGATGCCGAGCGTGAACTGCAGCGGCTTCACGAGCTGATGGCCGACCGTGTACGACGGATCCAGGTTCGACATCGGCTCCTGCGGGATATATCCGATGCGACGCCCGCGCAGCCTCCCCAGTTCTCGGGCGCCCATCTGCAGGAGATCCTTGCCCTCGAAGCGGATCGCTTCGGCGACGCAGGTGCCTCCCTCGGGCAGAAGCCCCAGCACCGACCATGCCGTCTGCGTCTTCCCCGACCCGGACTCTCCGATGAGGGCGTGCACCTCGCCGCGGCGCACGGTGATTGACACGTCGTCGACGACGGTCTTCCACCCCTGGCCGTTGCGGTAGGCGACAGACAAGCCATCGATCTCCAGCAGCGGGTCGGTCTCCGCAGCGTCGTCATGGCGCATCGCGGCTTCCGGGCGGGGTGCGGGCGGTGCCCATCGTGCGGATCCTCCGCGGTTCTGGGCGCCGGACTGCTCGAGCACGTCGCGCAATGCGGTGCCGAAGAGCGAGAGCGCGATGCAGGTCAGGGCGATCGCGAGGCTCGGCCACACCATGAGCCAGGGCGTGCGGGACAGGTTGTAGAAGCCTTCGCTCAGCATCCCGCCCCAGGTGGGCAGGGACGGGTCGCCTACGCCGAGGAAGTCGAGGCTCGCCTGGATGGCGATCGCTACGGCGAAAAGCCCGGTGGTGAGCAGGATGACGGGGGCGCGGACGGCGGTGAGTACGTGTCGGCCGACGATGCGCAGATCGCTCAGCCCAGCGACGCGGGCGGCGTCGATGTACAGCTCTTGGCGGACGTTCCGGACCGCGCCGTAGACGATGCGGTAGTAGGAGGCGGAGAGGACGATGCCGAAGATCGCCATGATCCACCAGATCGATGGTCCGATGACGGCTCGAGCGGCGAGCAGGATCACAATCGCCGGGAGGGAGAGAATGACGCCGGTCATCCAGCTGGAGACGGTGTCGAACCAGCCGCCGCGGTAGCCCGCGATCAGGCCTGTGGTTACCCCGATGAGGGCGGCCACCAGCACGGCGATGGTAGCGCCGAGGAGGCTGGTCGAGGTCGCGAAGATGAGGCGGGAGAGGATGTCACGGCCGGCGCTGTCACCGCCGAGCAGGTGCTCCGGGCTGGGCGGGGCCAGCACGTTCGACAGGGAGGTATCGGAAGGTGAGTAGGGCGCGAGGAACGGGCCGACGATGGCGACGAAGAGGAGGAGCACCAGATATGCCGTCGAGATCGCCCCGAGCGGCGTCCTCAGAAGCCGCCCGATGGTCGAGCGGCGCGGCGGGGTGGACGAGATCATGACAGTCGCACCTTCGGGTTGAGCCATCCCTGTAAGAGGTCGACGGCGAGATTGATGAGGAGCACGATGACGGCGGTGACGACGATCAGTCCCATGACGAGCGGAATGTCGCCCTGGATGGTCGCGGAGACCGCGGTCTGCCCGAGGCCGGGGAGCGAGAACACCTGCTCGACGACGACCGCGCCGCCGAGCATGACGATGAACTGGATGCCCAGCACGCTGAGTGCGGGCCCGGCGGAGTTGCGCAGCACGTGGTCGTAGGTCACTCGTCGGTTCGGGATGCCGCGTGCCCGAAGCGTCCGGACGTAGTCCAGGCGCAGCGCGTCGAGCATTGAGCCGCGTACCTGCTGGGCGATGCTGGCGGTCGCCCCGATGGAGAGGGCGATGATCGGGAGGATGATCGTTGACAACCACCCGGTGATCGATGTCTCCGGTGTGATGTAACCGGTCGCCGGCACCCAGTGCAACCCGACGGCGAAGACCAGAACCAGGATCAGGGCGACCAGGAAGCCGGGGATGGCCGCGCCGACGAACGAGCCGACCTGGATGCTGCCATCGACTCTGCCGCGGCGCGTTGCGGCGAGTACGCCGAGAATCGTGCCGACGACCGCCGTGACCAGGATCGCACCGATGGTCAGCGACAGCGTCACCGGCAGGCGGCTGGCTAGTGCGTCCGTGACGGGTTGGCCGGAGAACCAGGAACGGCCCATGTCTCCCCTGAGGGCGCTGCCCGCCCAGTCGAAGAACTGCACGATGATGGGCCGGTCCAGGCCGAGCTCGTGCGCTTTGCGGGCGACGATCGTGGGGTCGGCCGTGTCGCCGACGATGCGCCGCGCGGTGTCGCGCGCGCCGAGGTGCAGGAGATAGAAGCCGAGCACGCTGATCGTGAGTACGGTGAGCACGCCTGCTCCCAGGCGGCGAAGGATGAAAGTCAGCATCGACGTGGTGTCGCGCACGGGACCGGGTTCGCCGGCCCCGTGCGCGATCCTTCCTGATTACTCGGTGGGGCGGATGTTCCACAGGTACGGAACGGTGTTGCCGACCTGAACCGTCGCCTGAGTTCCTGCTGCCGTGATGAAGGCGGACGTGGGTCGGTACAGCGGCGCGTACCAGGCCTGCTCGACCACGTAGGTGTTGAGTTCCTTCGCCGCCGCATCCGCGTCCGCCTGCTCGCCGGAGCGTACGACCTCGGAGAGCTGGATCACCGTGGGATCAGCAACATGGGAGGTGTTCCACGCTGACCCGGGCAGCATCGAGAACTGGATGGTCTGCCACGAGGTCGGGTCGGTCTGCAGGAGGAAGGGGAAGGCCGCCCAAGTGCCGCCCAGCATGCGACCGAACAGATCATCGCCGGTGGCCTCCCACTCGACGGTGATGCCAACAGCGGCCAGCTGCTCCTTGTAGACGGCGAACACCGACTCCGGGACGAAGTTGTTGCTCGGCATGACGAGGGTGAATCCGTCCGCATAGCCGGCCTCCGCCAGGAGCGCCTTCGCCTTCTCCGGGTCGTAGGGGTAGCGGTCGTCGAGTTTCTTGTCGTAGGCCGATGTGGTCGTGCCGAAGACCTGGGTGGTGACCGTACCGAGGCCGTTGTCGAGCGCCTTCAGCAGACCCTCGCGGTCCAGCGCGTAGTTGATGGCCTGACGCACCCGCACGTCACCCATGGCCGGGTTGATCGTGCCGTCGCGATCGACCAGAAGGAATCCACTCCAGCTCTGCTCCGACTTCTCGGCCGTGAATCCCGCGGCTTCGGCGTCGGCGATCTGGTTCGCGCTCTGCAGGTTGGCCGCGTCGACCTGGCCGCCCTTTACCGCGTTCATCAGTGCGGTCGGGTCGCCATAGAACGCCATCTGGATCGTGTCGTAGTGCACGGAGTCCGCATCCCAGTAGTCGGGGTTCGCGTCGTACACGTACTTAGAGCCGACGACGGTGTCTTTGGCATCGAGGACGTAGGGGCCGCTGCCGATGGGCGTCGTCTTCGCGTCGGGCGAGTCGAACATGGCGGGACTGCCGACGAGCCCTGCGTTCTGGCTGAGGTACACCGGCAGTGCGGGGTCGGGCTGAGCCAGCGTGATCACGAGCGTTGTGTCGTCGGGCGCCTCGGCGGAGGTCATGCCGGCCAAGAAGGATGCGTTGGCGCTGGTGCCGTCTCGGAAGCGAGCGAGGTTGTCAGCGGCCACCTGTGCGGTGAGGGCAGTCCCGTCACTGAACTCCACGTCGTCGCGCAGCGTCAGTGTGAGTACGGTCTTGGACTCGTCCCACTTCCAGTCGGTGGCGAGGCCTTCGGTGATCGTCCCGTCGGGCTCGGCGCGAAGGAGCGTGTCGTAGACCGCCTGGAGGTACGGGGACTCATTCGCCCATGCCGATTCCCATGGCGCGAACGAGGTCAGCTGCGTGATGACGCCGAGGCGAAGAGTTGGGTGATCCTCTTCAGGGGAGGCAGGGGAAGAGCAGGAAGTCAAGGCGAGGGCTACAGCGAGCCCACCGGCCGCGACAACGCTCGCGAGCTTGGTGCGGTGCATCGTTGCACGTCCTTTCGGAACGAACTGGTTTCGGCACGGAACTGTGACGACGAGGCGAAAGTAGCATAAAAACCTTAAGTGCTAAAACTTTTTATGCCTCGAAGGGTTTTGATACGGTGCATAGATGCCAAGGAGCCCTGGTCCACGCGGTGCTTACGCGAAGACGCCCAGACGTCGCGAGGAGATCCTCGACGCTGCTTTCCAGGTGTTCGCGCGCTCCGGCTATCTGAACAGCTCGATGAGCGAGATCGCGAAGCGCGCCGGAATGACTATGCCCGGGGTGACGCACCACTTTCCCACGAAGTCCGGGCTGCTCGAAGCCGTTCTCCGCGAACGGGATGACGATGCAGGGAGCCGTCTTCTAGGCCGACGTGGAGTCGGACTGCTCAACGGGCTCCTCGAGATCGCGGAACGCGACGAACACGACCGCGGGTTGACCCAGCTGTTCGCGATCCTCTCCGCAGAGGCAACCATCGATGACCACCCCGCCCATGCGTACTTCCACGACCGCTATCTGTTGATTCTGCGCACTGTGCGTCAGGCCTTCGAAGAAGCCGCCGAAGACGGTGACCTGCGGCCGGGGGTGCTTCCCGCGGAGGCCGCCCAGATGTACGCCGCACTGTCTGACGGACTCCAGCTCCAGCGGCTCTACGGGGTGGACCAATCGCGACAGGCCACCCTGACTCGTCGGTTTCTCCAGAGTGTGGTGCAGACCTCACTCGATGGGTGAACGCATGCCGTGACGTACGGGCATCGCGCTCGACACCATGTGGCGACCCGCGCAGATTCACGCTGGGGTGGCGCGCTCTCACGCCGTCGCACGCGCTGGAACAACTCCTGTTGTGGTCAGCGGCTGACGACCTTGGCCGCGGCGACCGCCTTGAGTCCCGCGACCCCGAACTCCTGCCCGTAGCCCGAGGCCTTTGTGCCGCCGAACGGCACGAAGCGGTTGAGAGCCCCGTGCTGGTTGATCCAACCGCTCCGGGTGACCTGATCCGGCCAAGTGCGTCTGAGGATGCAAATTCCTGCAAGCGGCCACAGCGAGGCGCCGGAAACGATCAGGCTCCGGCGTGACCCAGTTGTTGCGCGCTCACGCGGCGCGGCGACAAGCGTCCGTTGCATGTGCGCCATGACGCTCAGGACTTCATTTGGCGAAGACGCAGGGATTGAAACCTCGGTCGCCGGTGGGCAACTGACCCACGGGAGATTCTGTGGGCAAAATGTGGGCACGGCCATTCTCGACGACGATCCGATGTCCGTCTCGATCCTTCTCGAACCGTCTCAGTCGGTCTCGTTCCCGCTCGACACGATCGCTCTCAACGGTCTCGCCTGCTCGGAAAACCCCTGACCACGCCCGTGCCCACATCCGAGATGGAACGAGACGGAACCAAAAGGAATGGGCCAGATCGAGACAGTCCGAGAAGGACGTCGATCTGGCCCAAAATGGCGGTGACGGTGGGATTTGAACCCATACGCCCGACATCCACCTCGATCTCCAACCCCGGATTCACCCGACTTCGAACGGGCGGATGTTGCTGTTCGATCAGCTAGATCGGACTCGATTTGGTTCAGTTGTTGCCACGCTGTTGCCACGATCCTCAGCCATGCGGAATCGACACGTGCGCCCCGATTGCCCTTCGCGATCAGTCTCCCACTCGGGCGCGCCAGACAGACAGGGCCTGAGCTACTGCTGCAGTCGAGATGCCTTCACGGCGCACTCCATCGCGCGGGTCTTACGTGCGCCGGTATCGACGAGTTCCGGATCGCCGTCTGTTTGTCCGGGCGGGTGACGCACGCCCAGGGCCTCGGTTGAGCCTCGACGCTATGGTCACCGCAAGCTCGGAGACTCAGCACCCTCTCGACCGAGCGAGAGGGCGGTCCACGAGATGGGGGGCAGCAAGATCGTCAGAGTCCCGGCTTCGAGCGTGACGCTGTCATTCGTTTGCGGGGAAACCCGCTCCGGCTCGGCGAGGGTGTTCTTCGCGTAGTGGTCTTCATCACTGAGCGTGTGTGCCTCCAGAACTCGGACGTCGCCCAGCGACGCGACGTCGACGGTCACGGTCACCGCTTCGTCCTGGCTCCGGTTGACCAGAAACACAGCGGCGCGTCGTGCCTCGGCGTCGTGCGTCGCGATGGCGTCGACGAGCGGTACCTGGCCGTACTCGGCGGTCGCATACGTCGGCGCATCGAGTTTGAGTTCAAGCGCGTCGCCGTGAGCAAGCCGTGACGTGATCGCGAAGGGGTAAAAAGTCGTCTGGCGCCATGCCGGTCCACCCGGCTCCGTCATGATCGGAGCGATCACGTTGACCAGCTGCGCGAGCGACGCGCTCGTCACCCGGTCGGCATGGCGGATGAGCGAGATAAGGAGGTTGCCGAACACGACCGCATCTGCCACGGAGTACACGTCCTCGAGCAGCCGCGGCGCGACAGGCCAGTTGTCGATGCCCTCGATGCGATCGACGTTCTCGAAGCGGGAGAGATACCAGACGTTCCACTCGTCGAAAGAGATGTTGATGGTCTTGCCGCTGCCGCGGACCGCCTTCACATGGTCCGCGGTGGCGACGACCGTCTCGATGAAGCGGTCCATGTCGACCGCCGAGGCGAGGAAGCTGCCGAGGTCGCCGTTCTTCTCTTCGTAGTAGGCATGGCACGAGATGTAGTCGACGTCGTCGTACGCGTGGGCGAGTACGACCCGTTCCCACTCACCGAAGGTTGGCATGTGCGCGCTGGACGACCCGCAGACGACGAGCGCGACATCCGGATCCAGTTGCCGCATGGCCTTCGCGGTCTGTGAAGCCAGCTTGCCGTAGTCGTCTGCCGACCGATGTCCGAGCTGCCACGGTCCATCCATCTCGTTGCCCAAGCACCACGTCTTGACACCGAAGGGCTGGGTCCGCCCGTTGGCCACGCGCCGCTCAGACAGTGCGGTCCCACCCGGGATGTTGGCGTACTCGAGCAGGTCGAGCGCCTCCTGCGTGCCTCGCGTGCCGAGGTTCACAGCGAGCATGAGCTCGCTGCCCACCTTGTCGAGCCACGAAGAGAACTCATGCAGGCCGACCTCGTTGGTCTCCGTCGAGTGCCACGCGAGGTCAAGTCGACGCGGACGATCTTGACGCGGGCCGACACTGTCTTCCCACCGAAAGCCCGATACGAAGTTGCCGCCGGGGTAGCGAATCGTCGAGACGCCCAGCTCTCTGACCAGCTCCACGACATCGGCACGGAATCCCTCCTCGTCGGCGGATGGATGCCCTGGCTCGTAGATGCCGTCGTACACGTGCCGACCGAGGTGCTCGACGAATCCGCCGAACAAGGCGCGACGAACGGGTCCGACGGCGAAGTGGGCGTCAACGGTCAGGTGTGCGGTGGTCATGCGTGCTCTCTCGCGGTGTCGGAATGGGTCGAGGTGGATGCGGGGGCGCGGCGGGCCCAGGGCGGCTCGGCGCACACGGCAACGACGATGTCGTGGCTGTCGCAGTCGTTGCGGATCGTGGTCGCTTGGACGAGCTCACCCGCGGAATTCCACAGCACGGACTGGCTGTACCCCGACGAATCCCCCTCCAGCCGGCGTTCGGCGGCGATCGGCAGCTCGAACGACTGCCACGGGCCGGACCCGCCGTCGAGGTTCACGAGCGCGTGATTCGTCTCACGCCCGTCCGGGGCGATGCTGTGACGTCCGGTGGCCACCACGGTGACCGAGCCGTTTGGTTCGCGGTGCCAATGGATGTTCGGCGTGCCCGAGAGCGAGGTCCCGTCCGACGCGGCAAGCGTCATGCCGACCTCGTGGGGCGCGCCCCAGTCGAGCCCGTCAGCCGACTCGACCAGCTGGATCGGCACCTCGCGAGGGCCGACGATCTCGAGCACGCCGCGGTGCATGCCATCCGGCATTCGTCCGGTTGTCACGAACATGCCGGGGCGTGTGAACCGGTCGGCGACGCCGAAATCGAGGTGCGGCTCCGACCAGCTCACCAGATCGCCGGTCACGCGATGCACGATGACCTGCAGCATCCCATCCGATTTGCGCCTCTCGTCGGCGTAGAAGCAGACCAGGCGATCCCCGATCAGCTCGAGACAGGGCTCCCACACCGCGGTCGTGGTCGCCGACGGCGACGGGTCGTACTGCGCGGGCCCACCGGCGTCGACAGTGCTGCGGTAGTCCCACGTGTACCCGCCGTCCACGCTCGAATAGACCACGAGCGTGGTCGACGACATGTCGGAGGGGATCGAGCTCCCCGCCAGCAGGATCGTCCCCGCCGGCAGCCCCGCGAATGGTGCGGGCAGCTCGTAGAGCACAGGCTGGTATCGGTTGCCGACGCCGTATGCGGTGTCGGCAACCTCGGCGACGAGCTCCCACTGGCGGCTGTCGACACTCCGATAGATCGGGAAGACCGGGCCGGCATCCCCCGCATCCCGGTAGACCTCGGCAGTGAGCAGCAGCGCGCCGCCGTGCTCGCCGGCCGGGTCGGTGGCGAGCAGCCGCGTGTACAGCGGACCGGTCTCCCCCGGCCCGCCGTGGCGCACAACGGTGAAGGCATCATGGCCGGTACGCCCCATGGTCACCTCGCCTCGCTGCGCAGTCCGGCCGCCGCGGGGACACCCGGAGGGAATCCCTCGAGCAGACGCTCGCGTTCGGCCGCCGTGACCGGGATGATCGAGCCGTGCCGGAAGCGCGGCGGCAGTCGGTCGGCGGGCGCCCAACGACCGGAACCGAGGTCATCGGTCTCGAACAAGACGTAACCGCCCCCGCCGCCGTACGGCGGCCAGTCCAGGAGCAGGAACCAGCGGTCATCCACGAGGGACGGCACCACGATCGGGCCTTCGCTGTGGCTCACGTGCCCGGACCCGATCCGTTCGGCCACGAGCTGCCACGCGGACGCCGCGGCATCCGTCGTCTCTGGGAACAGCTCGGGGCTGCACTCCTGAAAGACCTGCATGATCTCGGGCTGCTCATCCTTGGTGAACCGATGGTAGGCATCACCGTGCCGGACGACCGTCGAGTCGATCATCCCGTAGCCCGGTCCGCGGCGGACATCGATCCAGACACGGGGTTCACTGAAGGCCACGAAATCGTCTGTGGTGGCGATCATCATGCGGTTGTAGCTGTCGGTGTTGCGGCGCTCGGCAGCTGCCTCGTCGTAGAGGTTGGAGGCCCAGTAGACCGCGTAGGTCTGGGCCTCGTCGCACCACACAGCCTCCGGCGCCCACGCGTTGCCCGCGTGCTCCGGCGCGATCACCTGGATCCGCCGCGGTCCCTCCCACCTGACCAGATCATCCGACTCCCAGATCAGGAGCGACGTGCTCCCGTGCTCCTGCGCGTCGCGGAAGTGACCGATGCCGTAGACCTGCAGGTCCGTGGCGAGGAGTACGAATCCACGACCGCCGCGCAGGCGCAGCAGGAACGGATCGCGAACCCCGCCCGTGCCGGCATGAGAGCGCAGCACAGGTGCGCCACCGGCGAGCAGGTCCCACTCCGTGAGCGTCTCGCCGCGGCTCACCGCGAAGTGCACCTGTTCGGCATCGAGTGCGTCCTCGCCCGTGAAATGCGCGAACAGATACGCCTCATACGGACGATCCACGTCGGATCGGCTCACCGCGCGGCCTCTCTTGCGCCGACGGGCGCGTTGGCCGCAGCATCGGTGGCGAGCCGGCGGAAGCGATCCGCAACCGGGTTCTCACGGCGCAGCAGCCCCTCCGGCGACTCGACGAGGTCGAACAGGCCCATCGTCAGCAAGGACTCCGAGCGGGGTGTGTCGGCGTGGCGATACGTCCACTCGTACATGTCGAACAGCGGCCACCACGTGTAACCCACGACATCGCGGCCGGCCGCACGCAGCCCGCGCACGCTCTTGGCCGACGCCTCGAGCCAGGCGATGCGCTCCGGGACGGATGCCGTGACGCAGGTCTCCGTGAGCATGACGGGCGCGCCGTACCGGTCGGCGTAGGTGACGAGCAGCTCTTCGAGGCCCCGCACTCCGTCGTCCTGGGTGGGCCACGGGTCGATGAATCCCCCGTCGTGAACGACGCCCTCCTCCATGAGCTGCGTCGAATGGCGGGGGTAGTAGTTGACGCCCATGACGTCGGGCCGCACAGCCTGAGTCGCGAACCAGTCCAGCGTCTGATCGGTCGCACCCGTCGCGCGCAAGCTCGCGATCAGCGCGTGGCCCTCGCCGACACCGCCGGAGACCAGGTCCTCGACGAGGAACGACTGCGCTCGCTGCAGTTCGACGAGAGGGCGATGCGCGCCCGTGACATCCCCCGCGAACCGCGCCGTCGCGTCGACGTGGACGAAGGTCGCCCTGTCGCCGAGCACGTCGGCGATCCCGCGCTGCGCGCGGACGAAGCCCTCCGCGAGGGCGATCGCGATCGTGTTGTAGCCCCGCTCTCCTGAGAGGTAGGGCGGCCAGTACGCGATGTCGCCCGAGAACCGGGCGTGGATCATCGGCTCGTTGACGGGGGTGTAGTCCGTCACCGTGTCGCGGTAGCGCTCTGCCGCCGCCACCGCATACTCGGCGAAGTGCCGGGCGAAGTCCCGATGCGCGAACTCCGATTCCAGCCACAGGGGGGTGCCGTAGTGCAGCAGGTCGATGATGGGACGGATGCCGAGCTCGGCGAACCGCGCGAGCACCCGGTCGACCCATTCCCAGTCCCACTCGCCCTGCGCGGGATTCACCCGGTGCCACGGAATACCCCAGCGGATGAACTGCGCGCCGACGTCGGAGGCCAGCTGCAGATCGCTGTGCCAGTGCTGGTAGTGCTCGGTCAACTCGTACTCGTCGATCGCACGCTCGCCCGGCCGGGACTGCGGAACGAAGGTGTCTTCGATCCCGAGACCGAAATGCAGCCTTCCATCCTGAAACCACTTCACGCTGATCAGCCCTTCATTCCGGTGAGGGCGACGCCCTCGATGAACCACTTCTGGATGACGATGTAGAGGATGACGAGCGGCAGGATCGCGACCAGGGCGCCCGCCATCATCACGCTGTACGGCGCCGCGCCTGTCGCGGAGCCGGTGAGGAGGGCGAGGCCCGCCGTGAGCGGCCGCACAGACGAGTCGCTCGTCATGATCAGCGGCCACAGCAGGTCGTTCCAGTTGCCGACGAAATGGAACAAGGCCATCGTCAGCAGTGCGGGCTTCGCGTTCGGCAGGATGATGGACCAGAAGACCCGGAACTCACCCGCGCCGTCGATCCGTGCGGCCGAGTCGAGGTCACGGGGCAGCGAGATGAAGAACTGCCGGAGGAGGAAGATGCCTGCGACGTCAGCCGCGCGGGGGATGACGAGGCCGAGGAACGAGTTGACCCACCCGAGGTCGGCGACGAGCTGGTAGATGGGCACCAGCAGTGCCTGGAAGGGGATCATCATCGTCGCGACGAGCAGCGTGAAGATGACGGTGCGCCCCCGGAACTCCATGCGAGCCAAGGCATAGGCGGCCAACGCGTTGAAGGCGAGCGAGCAGAGCGTGACGGCGCCTGCGAACACGAGTGAGTTCCAGGACTGCTGCAGCACCGGGATCCGCGACGCGAGGTCGGCGAAGTTGTCCAGGGTGAACGTCGACGGCACCAGCGTCGGCGGCCAGGAGTTCACCTCGGCCTCCGGCGAGAACGCCGCGAGGGTGACGACCACGACCGGGAAGGCGGTGACGAGCGTCAGGAGTATGAGGCCGATGACTGCTGTCGCGCCGCTGAGGACCGTGGGGCGACCGACCTGCCGGCGCCGTGCGCGCGTGGACGTCGTGACCGACTCCGTGAAGGTGAGAGCGGCGCCGTCACTGAGCGTGCTGGTCATTCGAGCTCCTTCTCCTGCTTCGCGCCGATCCGCAGCTGGATGAGGCCCAGCACGAGGGTGATGGCGAGGAGGATGTACGAGAGCGCGGATGCGAATCCGAGCTTGAAGTCGCGGAATCCGTCGGTGTAGATGCGGTACACGATGGTCTCGGTCGCGTGGTCCGGTCCGCCCTGGGTCATGATGTAGATCTGGTCGAAGGCCTGGAACGCACCGATGATGGCGAAGATGATGACGAACGTCATGGTGCCGCGCAGCCCAGGCAGCGTCACCGCCCAGAACGAACGCCACGGCCCGGCCCCGTCGAGTTTCGCCGCCTCGTAGAGGTGCGCCGAGATGCCCTGCAATCCGGCGAGGAAGATGACCATGAAGTACCCGAAGTTCTTCCAGACCGCGACCGCCGTCACCGCCGGGAGAGCCCACGTCGTCGACGAGAAGACGTCCTCCATCTGGATGCCGACCTGGCTGAGCCAGTACGGGATCAGACCGAGGTTCGGGTCGAGGAGGAAGTTCCAGGCCAGCGAGGCCACGGCCATCGAGATGACGAATGGCAGGAAGATGACGGTGCGGAAGAAGGCGCGGAACGGGATGTCGCTGCGGTTGAGCAACAGCGCCGCGGCCAGCCCGACGATGATCACAGCAGGGCCGTACATAGCGGCGTACAGCACCGTGTTGAGGATCGCACGCAGCACCTCGGGGCTGGTGAACGCCTCGATGTAGTTGTCGAGCCCGACCCAGTCGGCGTCGCCGAACCCGCTCGCGTCCGTCAGCGAGGTCCACAGCGCCGTGAATGCCGGAACGAAGACGAACGCGATGATCACCAGCAGGGCTGGCGCGAGGAATAGCCCCGCCTTGCCGGTGAGCTTGAGCTCGCGTCGCTGGATGGCTCGACCGTTCCCGCCGAGCTGGCGCGGCGGCCGATAGCGCCGCCGCGGTGGAGATGTCGTCGTCATTGGTGCTCCTCAGAGGTGCCGGCCGGTGGCCGCTAGCGCGGCCACCGGCCCGAGCTCACTCGAACTCGGAAAGGGTGTCGGTGAGCGCGGCGTCGGTTTCGCCGACGAGTGTGCCGACGTCACCACCGGTGCCCTGCGTGATGTGGACCGACAGCGTGTCCAGTTCGGCGTTGACGTCCGTCACCCCACCAGGCAGGCCCGCGAGGCGGACGTAGGTGTTCTCGGTGAACGCCTGCATCGTCTCCACGTACGGGTTCTCGGCGAGTTCCTCGGCCGTGATGTCGGTGCGGTTCGGCGGGTAGTTCGCCTCTAGCGCCCACTTCACCTGCGCGTCGTGGGAGTTGAAGTAGCGCAGGAACGCGTACGCGCCCGCCGTCGCCTCGTCGTCCGCCTGCGATGTGAGCCACCAGTAGTTCGCCGCCGCCTGCGCGGCGACCTTCTCCGGCCCAGCCGGCACCTCGAAGACGCCGACATCGAGGCCGACGCTGTCGGCGATGCCGATCATCCACGGCCCGATCACGACCATGGCGGCTTTTCCGGCCTTGAAGACGTCGACCGACTCTGCGAGCGAGATGTTGGTCGGGCCCCAGTTGCGCGTGTAGGCGTCGCGCCACCACTGCAGGGTCTCCACGTTCTGGGCCGTGTCGAGCGTGACCTCGCCGTCCTCGTACACCTCGCCCCCGCCTGCCTCGAGCCAGGTGGGGATGAACGTCGTCTCCTTGTCGGCGACCGACAGGCCGTAGATCTCAGGAGTGCCGTCACCGTTCTCGTCGACCGTGAGCTGCTCGGCGAGATCGATCCACTCATCCCACGTCTGGGGCATCTCAGTCACGCCGGCTGCCTCGAACATCGCGGTGTTGTACCAAACGGCGAAGGGCGCGTAGCCCATGGGAACCGCATAGGCCTCGCCGTCGTACACGCCGTAGTCCACGACATGCTGGTAGTACGAGTCGGTTTCGTTCTCGGCATCGTCGTAGAAGCCCTGCATCGACTGGAACACGCCCTGGTCGACGTAGCCCTGACCCGAGTCGACGCCTTGCACCACGACATCGGGGCCGTTGCCCGACGAAACCGCGGGCAGCAGCTTGTCGGTGATGACGTTCCACGGGTTGACTTCGATCGCCACCTCATAGTCGTCCTGAGAAGCATTGAACTCGTCGGCGATTTCCTGGACGACCGTCCCGTCCGCTTCGGTGAACCCGTGCCAGACGCTAACGGTGACGGGCCCGTCGCCGTCGTCCCCCGCGCCTGCGGCCGTGCATCCGGTGATCGTGAGGGCCGCCGCTCCCGCTAGGGCGATGCCCGCCAGCTTCCTGCTGTGCGTCCTGATCATGCTGTCCTCCTTGATAGCGATGCTTCTCCGCCGGCATCCCGGCGACGCCTGCGAAGTGAACTTCATCGATGTAGGACTTCGGCCGTCGGGATGCGCCTGCGGTACGCGATATCGTGGGCGTTTTGCAAGTTTGACCGCTCGTGGACCCAGCCTTCGCGGGGTCGAGCGGGCTTTTGTTCTTCATCGATGAACAAGTGGAACGGTACATGACCAGCTGACGCCGGTCAATAGGCGCTTGACAGCCTGCCTTCATCGATGAAGAATGCGTTGAAGGCCGCAGATCAGCGGAGTAGGCACGCACGCATGGATGCAGGAAGGACGCAAAGTGGCATCGACCATGCGGGACGTCGCTGAGCGGGCTGGCGTGTCGGCCAAGACCGTATCGAACGTCATCAACGGCTATCCCTTTATCCGCGAAGAGACGCGCCTGCGTGTTGAGGCGGCTCTGCGCGAACTGAACTACCAGATGAACGTGTCGGCCCGGAATCTGCGACGCGGGGCGACCGGAGTCATCGGCCTCGCCCTCCCTGAACTGTCGCTCCCCTATTTCGCCGAACTCGCGGACGCGATCATGGATGCCGGCCATGCCGCCGGGCTCACCGTCGTCATCGAACGCACGCGAGGCGACCGCGGCGGCGAACTTGACGCCCTCCGCGGGCAACGTCGACACACCACGGACGGCCTGCTCTACAGTCCGCTCGCGCTCGGGCCCGAGGACGAGCATCTTCTTCCTGCGGAAGCACCCCTGGTCCTGCTCGGCGAGCGGATCTTCAGTCCGCGATTCGATCACGTCACGATGCAGAACGTCGAGGCCGCCCGCGCAGCGACGACATACTTGCTCAGCCTCGGCCGCACGCGTATCGCGGCGATCGGCGTGCATCCGGAGGAGAAGGTGGGCTCCGCCGCTCTCCGCTTGGAAGGCTACCGGCAGGCGCTCTCTGCTGCGGGGGTTGTTGACGACCATGCGCTTTACGGTGAGGCGCAGCTGTGGCACCGGTCGACAGGGGCCCAGGCGATGGCCGCAGTGCTGGATCGCGGCGTCCGGCCCGACGCCATCTTCGCCTTCAACGACACGCTAGGCCTCGGCGCGATGCACGAGCTGCAAGTGCGTGGATATGACATCCCCCGCGACATCCTGGTGATCGGATTCGACGACGTCGAAGAGACGCGCTACTCGGCACCGACGATGACGAGCGTGAACCCGGGACGCCAATTCATAGCTCAGACCGCAGTGCGACTGCTGCTGGACCGAATCGGCGGTCGCTCCGAAGAGCGCTCACCCGAGCTCATCAAAGCGCCCTTCCGCATCGTCGAGAGAGTATCGACGGCGGTCACCCAAGCAGACCATCGCGAGACCGGAGATGCTCGGTAAGGACACGCGTCCTGCCAGCTGGCTAGTTTTCTACTCAAACGTAGATCAGCGCCACAAAAGTGGCGCTGATCTGGGCGAAAACGACGGTGACGTGTCGACGGCGCTCGAAAACTGGACAGTAGCGCGCCGAAAGCGTTCAGAGTTCGGGCGCCGCCGACAAAAGGCACGTCGCTCACAACACTGTCCACTCAGCAGGTGCTGCGACCACCGCAAGAGCCCGAGGATCCAGTTACGGGCACGAGCGGCAGCCCCACCGCCCGCGCTGACCTGATCGGGATGGATCGAGCTGATTGCGGAGCGTCGACGCTCCCGTGGGGTTCGGCCCCACCGGCAGGCCGTTCTGCGCGCCGGCGCGCGTAGCGGAATCCGGAACCTCGCGAGTCCGGAGTTGTTGCCAGACTGTTGCCACGGACTCACGGAATCACGCGGCCGGGGCAGACTGCGCAGTCAATCGCAGATCCGCCTAGTGAAGAGCCTCGGACCGCGGTCCAGGCTCGCGATGGAAGAACTCCAGGTCATTGGCAACATCCTGGCAACAACTGAATCGCGCCCACACAGAACGAAACCCACTCAACTCGATCAGTCTGATGAGTTTGAGTGGGTTTCGATTGGCGGTGACGGTGGGATTTGAACCCACAAGCCCGACGTCAGATCCGATACTGAGACCTGGATTCACGCTGATCCGATCAACTCGATGTGCCGGCTCGATCAGGTGAATCGCAGCGGAACTGATTCAGTTGTTGCCATTGCGTTGCCACGATGTCCGCTGCTGAGCGGTTCGCAATGCTACCCGCTACCGAGGGTCGGTCCCGGTCGAGGCATCGCCGCTTCAGCATCGCATCTACCTGACGGCGACGCCACGCCACGCTCGAGGGATCTCCTCACGCCGTTGCTCTCGTCATATGGACCGGGTCGAGTTCAGAGGGCCGCTGTCGTCCGGGACAGTGCGTAGGACCAGAGCGACCCTGGATCGAGAGTGGCCGTCGTGTATACGACAGTGATCTCGTTCTCATTCGGAAGCGTGCCGTACTCCGTCCGCAGGAATCCGGGATTGTGCGTACGAGCAGCGCCAGAGACGGAACTGTCGATGACCCCTTCGACCGTCCACGTGCCTGTCCCACCCCACATGTCGCTGCCCGGAGTGCTCAGGACTTCGACGGCGGTCGAGATGTAGTTCGGGCTCGACGCCGGGTAGGGGTGCCGCTCCCTGACCATGTAGAACCGATCGCGTTGGGGCGAGTAGACGATGTCGAAGTTGTTCAAGTCATCGGGGTTCCCGTTCGCGTCGATCAACCCCGAGGTCGTGATGTCGTGCACGCCGGTCACCACCGGGGCGGCGCCATCGAGATCGACCATCGCCATCTTTCCTTTGTTCGGCCCTCCGTAGCCTTCGGTCCACGTGAGAACCGCTGTGCCGCTGTTCGCATCGATGGTCGTAGCGCTTGGTTGACCCGCTCCCCAATCGGAGGAGGGCTCTCCCGCCTTGAAGGGGACAAGGGGTGAGCCGTACCGCACCCACGGCCCATCGAGGCTGTTCGAATACGCCACTCCGATCTGGTTGTGGCATGAGCAGTTCATGTCATTCGCAAGGTAGAACATCGCGTGGGTGTACGACTGCCCGCCCAATGTCGCATTCACCCGGATCACGCTCGGATCGCAGAGGTGATAAGAGTCCCATCCCGAAGCCGACGGTGCGAGCGCCGAGGCGCTCGACGCGACCGATCCGCCACTCCGCTTAGTGAGGAACGCATGATCACGGACGTCGCCGCTGACCCGGCTGTGACAGGTGTAGTAGCGCTCGGTGCTTCCGGCGATAGCTGATGGTGCGTACGAGTAGCCCGGGGATTGAATCGAGCTGGCGGCGTACACGAACGTCGGTGTCGACCACGCGCCGAGTCCCGACGCCGATGCGGCAGGACCAAGGATGACTACGGTGGCGACGACGAACGCCACGCAGAGCCGGCTGAGTGCTTTCATGACGATCTCCTTCGATTCATCGCAACCTGGCGTACCGTAATCTACACGAGTAGTATGAAGATCTACACGAGTAGCCATGAAGACAAGGAGCGCAATGAAGCACCGACGATCTCGTCACATCGGTCGAGGATTTCTTGCCATCGGCGCGACGGCATTCGCCGTCACCGCGGCCTCGCTGATCGGCGGCCCGGCTCTCGCTGACACCGGAGCACCGCCTGTCGAGTGGGACGCCTCGTCCATCGACGAGGTGTATGCACCGGCCGACGGGTACTACTCCTACGCCCCATCGGTGATCCGAGACGGAGCGACCGAGTGGATCTGGAGCTGCCACAACGACGACTTCCGGGTGATCAAGGACCACATCTACCTGACGAAGATCGTCGACGGCGTCGTCGTCGACTCGCGCTCCGTGTTGCAGGCGTCCCCGTCTCCGGCGTGGGACAGCTTCCACGTCTGCGATCCGAGCGTCGTAGCGGGCAGGTTCAGCTACCAGGGCACGACGTACGGGCTCGCCATGTTCTACCTCGGCAACGATCTCGACGCCAGCGCGCACAACCAGGTCGGGGTCGCTTTCGCGAACCGTCCGGAGGGCCCGTGGGTGAAGCTCCCGGATCCGGTCGTGACGTTCGATCGAACCGATCAGTGGGGTGCCGGGCAGCCGACGGCCGTGAGCATGCCCGGCAAGCCGGGCACGGTGCTGCTGGGCTATACGCAAGGCGACACCAGCACCCGTGCGTTCGTCGTGTCGGTGGATCTCCCCGCTGCCGAGTCGGCGAAGATCAGCGAACCCAGGCTGCTGCCCACGGCTGGTCTGACCGGCACCGACGGCGCGCCCGACTACCTCAACGGCTTCGATCTCGTCTACGACAAGCGAGGCGACCGCTTTCTGACGGTGCGAGAGCAGCACCCGTATCCGACGGACAATCCATGGTGGATCGGACCCTCCGTTCAGGTCGCCGCAATCGACGCCGACGACCTCGTGAAGGGGCGCGGAGTGTGGACGCCCGCGGGCGACATCGATGAGTCGCTGACCGGTTTCCCGCGCAACCACAACGCCGGATTCGCACGTGATTGGAAGGGCAACCTCGCCGCGAAGGATGACGTCACGGTTGTCTTCACGAAGAGCTGCTCCAGCCTCCCCACGGTCGATGACCAGGACTGGAGTCAAGCGACGTGCGACTCGCTCTACTCCTACGACCTCTGGTCGATCGACGGCGAACTGCGGAAGAGGCGCTGACCTTCCCACGAGGCGGCACCGACCCCCGCGTTCGGGGCCGGCTCGCTCCCCTGCCGTCGCGGGTCAGCGACTATCCTCGGAACCCAGCAGAAAGCGGATCCCATGACGACACTCAGCGAGAGCCAAGACGAGCACCGGCACGCGACGCGCACCGACGTCGCGAAGCTCGCGGGCGTCAGTACGGCTGTCGTGAGCTACGTCGTCAACAACGGTCCGAGGCCTGTCGCCGAGGCGACTCGCGAGCGCGTCGTCAACGCGATGAACGAGCTCGGCTACCGGCCCAACGCTCTCGCGCGGGCGCTCAAGCTCCGACGGGCGCACGCCGTGGGGGTCGTGGTCCCTGACGTGAGCAACACCTTCTTCGGCGCCCTCGCGCGGGAGCTGTCCGACCAGGCCTTCACCGCGGGCTACGCGCTCATGCTGGGGGACGCGAACAACGACCTGGAGCGCGAGCGAGCCCAGATCGAGTCGCTTGTGAGTCACCAGATCGATGGCCTGATCATCACGAGCCTGGAACCGAACTCCGAAGCCGACGTACGGGGCACGCGAACGGTGTACCTCGACAGGCGGGTTCAGCCCGGGCAGACGTCGATCATCGTCGACGACCTCGGCGGCGCCGAAAAGGCTGTGCAGCATCTGGTCTGCCACGGTCGACGGCGCATCGCGCACATCGGCGGTTTCGCTACGCTTCCGGGAGCCGACGCGCGTCTGCAGGGGTGGATGAACGCGTGCGCGTCTGCGGGGCTCAGCACCGACGGCCTGCTCGTCCGCTCGGACTTCACGCGCGCGGGCGGGCTGAACGCCGGGCGTGAGCTGCTCGCCCGCCCAGATCGTCCCGACGCGGTCTTCGTCGCATCCGACGTACAGGCCCTCGGCCTTCTCGCGGCCGCGCGCGAGGCACACGTGCGAGTGCCCGAAGACCTGGCGGTGATCTCGTTCGACGGCACCGATGACGCCGTTTTCAGCGATCCCCCGCTGACCGCCATCGAGCAGCCGATCGCGGCGCTCGCATCGGCGGCCCTTGCCGCAGTGCTCACTCCCGAGCAGCCGGTGCAGACGAGGATCCCCGTCACGTTGGTCGTTCGCGACTCCTGCGGGTGTCCGCCCATGCCACACGCTGACTGAAACCTGCCCCCAACTGACCGCGCGTCGAACGTCGGCAGGTCCCGAGGGCGGTCAGTGCAGCGGGCCGGCGTACGGCACTCGCGGCCCATCCGCCAGGCGGCCGGTCGCGGTTCCGTGCCATCCTTCGGCGACGAACGAGGCGTACAGCCGCGGGAGCGCGTCTCGCAGCGCCGTCTCATACTGGTGGGGGTCATCGCGCGTGAACACTGTCGTTCGACCGTCGGAGTCCTCGATGTCGAACAGATAGAGGCCCGAGTCGTGCGCCTCGCGCCGTGCCGGCACGAGCTCGTTGCGAATCACGGTGTCGTTCGGCAGCACCTCCTCTCGACCGATGATCGCGTGCGTCCCGTCCTCGCGACGGACGATGGCCGAGCGGGATGCTTCCACCCACGCCGCCGTCTCCCATACCGCGTGGCGTCGGCCATAGACATGGCGGACCATCTCGTGAGGTGGGTCCTCATCGAGCGCGCGCAGGAAGTCGATCCTGGTCGAGGCGCCAAGCCCGTAGAGAAGGTAACGGCGCACGGCGGGATCCAAACTGTCAAGCCAGGTGAAGTCCTCCAGCCACCACAGAGTGTTGTGCGTGCCGTACGAGAAGCAGTCCACGGCAGTGGCGCAAGGGTAGAGCGCCATCGGGAGGTCCGACCTCACAAGCCGCGTGACGGCGATCGGGTCGAGATAGACGTTCCATTCGAGATAGTCGAGCGTCTCGGAGCCCGCGCTGAGGTGGATCCGCGCGACCTTCTCGCGAAAGAGATCGGGCTCGCGGTTGAAGGCCACCGCGATCGGCCGGGCAGATCCGAACGACATGATCTCGATGCGTCGCTCCGACTCCCACAGGGTTCGAAGGATGAGTTCAGGCCCTGCCTGCTGAAAGGGAGGGGCATCCCGCATCTCATCCTCGCCGTGACGCATGCGCGCGAACGGCGACACTCCTGAGGGAACGGATGCGCCGAAGAGGGCATTGAGCTGTGCCAGCGGGATGATGCCGGGCTCACGGGGACCGGGATAGCCGGGCACCCCTTCGCGCTTCGAGTCGCGCTTCTCCACCGAGACATCGAGAACGACCGCGCGGAGATCGATCCGGTCCCACGCGAAGGGCAGAACGATGTCGAAGTTGTCGCCGGGGTCTTCCGGGGGCTGGTACAGATCGGTGACCACGATCACGGGTGTTCTCACATCCGCCTCCTCACGGCGGGCGGGAGCACCATCCAGCCCTCCAGCTCGGCGAGCGTGGGATACGAGAGCTGGGTGCCGGGGTTGGTCGCCGAGTAGCTGCCGACCGCAGCAGCGAAGGCCACGGCATCCACCATCGACGCACCGGCCGCCATTCGCGCCACCAGCGCACCCATGAACGCGTCGCCGGCTCCGCTCGTGTCGGTGGCCTGAACGGTGACGGCGGGCACACGCACGACGGAGCCGTCGTCTGCGACGGCCACCGCTCCCCGGGCGCCCAGGGTGACCACGAGGGCCGCCGCCCCCAGATCGGCACGCGCGCTCGCCAGAACGGCGTCCGACTCGGTGTCGACGTCCACCCCCGCTGCTTCTGCGAGTTCATGCTCGTTCACGACCAGAACGTCCACACGTCCCGCGATCGCCGCAGGCAGGGGACGAAACGGGGAGGGATTGAGGACGAACAGCGCCCCGACGGACTCCGCGAGCGCGGCGGCTCCGATCACGCTCTCGTCGCGAACCTCGAACCCGCCGACGACGACCTTCGCTTCAACCGCGGCCGATGGCTCCGGCGCAACCGCGGCCGCGTTGGCGCCCTCCGTCACGACGATGAAGTTCCGGCCCTCGCCATCGACGAGGATGACCGCCTCACCGGTGGGCGCATCGGGGATGCGGCGCACCAGCGACGTATCGACACCTGCCCGGGAGACCGCGCCCAGCACGGCATCCCCCGCGTCGTCGCATCCGACAGCGCCCGCCAACGCGACGCGTGCGCCGAGCTTGGACGCGGCGACCGCCTGATTGGCGCCCTTTCCTCCGGACGACACCATGGTTCCCGTCGCGTGCAGAGTCTCGCCCGCATCGGGGAGCACCGGCATCGTGTACGTGCGGTCGAGGTTGAGCGAGCCAACCACGACGACATCGAGGTTCATCCCTTGAGTCCTGTCGTCGAGAGCGACTGGGTGTACTGCTTCTGGAAGAACAGGAGAAGGATCATCGGGATCACGCTGAGTACGAACGACCCCGCCAGGATCTGTCCGAGATCGACCGTGAACATCGTGCTGAGGTTCGCCAGCGCGATGGGCGCCAGCTGCCGTTCGGGCGATGTGCCGATCAGGAGCGGCCAGAGGTACGCCTGCCACTGAGAGAGGAAGAGCATCATCCCGGCGCCGATGAGAGCCGGCTTCGACAGCGGCAGCACGATGCGCCACAGGGTTCCGAGGGTGCCCAGACCGTCGACCTCGGCAGCATCCATCAGCTCAGATGGGATGCCGAGAAAGAACTGGCGGAGCACGAAGATCGCGAAGCCGTTGGCGAGGGCGGGGAGGACCAGACCCGCGTACGAGTCCGACAGGCCCCAGCCTTGGAACAGCGCGGACAGCGGAATCGCGATCGCGTCGAAGGGGATCATGGCGACGATCACGATGAAGGTGAAGATCAGTCCGCGCCCGCGGAACTGCAGTGTTGCGAGCGCGTAGGCGGCCGGCACGGCGATGATCAGGCCGAACAGGATCGTCGCGCCCGCCACCAGGAAGCTGTTGAACAACCCCACGACGAACGGACCGCTCAACAGGCCGGCGTAATTCGTCAGGTCGCCGCCCCACGGGATGAATGCGAGCCACGACAGCGGCGTCATGTTCTCGACGTAGGTGTTCCCCGGGCGAGTGGAAGACACGAAGACCCACCACAGGGGCAGGAAGACCGCGATGGCGATGAGTCCTCCCGCCATCGACAACGTGATCGTTGCACCGCGAGAGCGCCTCATGGCCTGTCCTCCCGGAGGAGACGGAACTGAATGGCGACGATGACCGACAGGAGCAGCATCAGAACGACCACCTCGGCCTGACCGACGCCCAGATCGTTGAGCAGGTACGCGCGGTTGTAGATGTCGTACATGATGAAGTTCGTCGCACCGTTCGGCCCACCTTTGGTGAGCACCTGCACGGGCGCGAAGATGAGGAACGATCCGACCGTGCAGGCGATGAGCACGAAGGACATCGGGCGCTTGAGGAGCGGCAGGGTGATGGCGAAGAGTCGACGCCACCATCCGGCGCCGTCGAGAGCTGCCGCCTCGTAGAGGCTGTCGGGGATGTCCTTCAGTCCGGCGATGATGAAGATCATCCAATAGCCGATGGCGCCCCACGTGACCATCAGCCCGATCGAGAAGGCCGCCTGGTTCGCGGACGTCAGGAAGGGCTGCGGCGGAAGCCCTACCGTCTCGAGGATCGCGTTGACCAGGCCGTCCGGCTGAAGCGCCGTAGACCAGATGAGCGCGACCACCGCGCCGGGA
Organism: Microbacterium sp. ZW T2_14; assembly: GCF_044987405.1. Classification (NCBI taxonomy): domain Bacteria; kingdom Bacillati; phylum Actinomycetota; class Actinomycetes; order Micrococcales; family Microbacteriaceae; genus Microbacterium; species Microbacterium sp. ZW T2_14. The sequence continues at coordinate 131,828 of NZ_JBJDRK010000001.1, forward strand.
ACGGCCGCAGGCACGAAGATCAGGGAGCGCCAGAGACCGACAAGAGGCACATTCTGCACCGTCAGCAGTGCGAGCGCAGCGGAGAGCACGACGATGACCGGGTTCAGGACGAGGTTGAACACGAGAGTCACGAACAGCACCGAGTGGAAGCCCGGATCCGTGAAGAGGTATGCATAGTTCTCGATGCCGGCGAACGAGGTAACACCGGTCGCCAGCGACGTGGTCTGAAAGCTCTGCCCGACCGCGGTGATCATCGGCAGCACGCGCATGAACACGAGCGCCAGAAGCGCCGGCGCGAGCATGAGCAGCGCCATCAGCGTCGTCCGGGCGGCGCGGCTTCGACGTGTCTTTCGTCGGCCGGGAGGAAGCGGGGCGGCGGACCCGGCAGGATCCGCCGCCCCTTCCCGATGCCGTTGCATCGTGGTGCTCATAGGTGCCTTACTTCAGTCGTTCGATCTGAGCGGTGATCTCTTTGTCGGCCTGAGCGGCGCGTTCGGCCGGATCGGAGCCGTTGCGGATGTCCGAGAACATCAGGTTCGCCCCTGGCTCGAAGACGCTGTAGCCGACGACGATCGGGCGGTGAACGGCATTGTTCTGGAGTTGGTACTCCATGATCGCGCCAAAGGGAGCGGATGCCTCGCCCGCGACGGCGCTGACACGCTCCGCGTACTCGGCATACGCCTCCTTGTTGGTGGGCGTGATGCCCGCTACTTCTGCCGACTCCGCGTTTCCGGTGGGGTCGATCGTCAGATACCGAAGGAACTCGTCGGCGGCTTCGCGATTCTCGGTCTTCTCCGCGATGCCGACACCCCACGAGTCGGTCGAGGTGGCAGCCTCGCCCCCTTCGAAGTACGGTGCGGGCGCGACGCCCCAGTTGATGTCGCCTGCCTCGTTGACCGCGACGCCCCACGGGCCCGAGATCATGAACGCGGCCTTTCCGTTCTGGAAGAGCGCGCCGTTCTTGTCGTTGGTGATGCCGCGAGGCGACAGCCCTTCCTCGAACAGCGAGTGGTACCAGGTGAGCGCCTTCTGCCACCCGGCATTGGAGAAGTCGACGACCCCCTCCTCGTCGATGCCGTCGCCCCCGCCGGCAGACCGCCCGACCATCTGGAGCTGGTAATAGCTGTCCCACTGGTCGAAGAGGAACGGATACTCGGTGACTCCGGCCTCCTTCACTTCGCGGGCGGCTTGCGTGAGCTCCTCATACGTCCACGCTTCGCTCGGGTCGCTCGAGGGCGGTTCGACTCCGGCCGCTTCCAAGAGGTCGGTGTTGTAGTAGAGGAACTGTGATGTGGTCCACGGTTCGATCGCGCGCAGAACGCCGTCGACCTCCCGGGCGGTGACCATGCTCTCGGACACAGCAGCTGCCACCGCGTCATCCTTGAGGTTGCTCAGATCGGCGAGGAATCCGCGGTTCGTCCAATCCATCGCCGCACCACCGGCGTCGACCACCATGACGTCGATGCCGCCTCCGCCTCCACCGAGGCGCTGGTTGATGGTGCTGGTGTATTGCGCGTAGGGGATGTTGAGCTGCTTGACATGGATGTCGGGGTGCTCCTTCTCGAATGCGTCGATCACCTTCGCCCAGGTCTCGGCCGGATCCGCATTGGCGAACGTCAAGGTGACCTTGTCGCCATCGACTGCGCCGTCGCTCGGGTTCGCACCGGCGCAGCCGCTGAGCGTCAGAGCCGCCAGCGTTGCACCGGCGACGAACGACACCTGAAGTGCTCTGTTCTTCTGCATGGATTCTCTCCTCATCGAGTGTTTGCAGGGTGGAGTTCAGGAATGGATTCGCGCAGCGGCGATCCCGGCCGCGGCGAGAATTCGTCGGGTGATCTCGGATGCCACGGCATCCGTGTCCATATCGGTGACGATCGTGTGGACGCCGTCCGGGTGGGCGCGGAACTTGGTGACGCCGTCGTCGGCGACCGTCACGGTGCCCGAGGTGAACTCGAACAGGTCGGGGCGCGCAAGGGTGAGCACCGCGATCGGATCGTGTGGCACGTTGTAGTCCTGCTCGGCGAACTCCCAGAACCGTTTCATCTCTCTGCCGACCAGTTCGCCGAGGGCGCCCGCCGCTTCGATTCGCGCGAGCTCCTCGTGCCCGAGACGGACCCGGCCGGTCTGCTCGAGCCCGACCGCCACGACGGGCAGGCCCGCGCCGAACAGCGCACGGGCCGCGTCGACGTCACAGCGGATGTTGTGCTCGATGGTGCCGCTTGCGAACTCACCGCCCATGAGGACGACTCGTCCGGTGACGCACTCCGGGCGCCGCACCGCGACGGCGATGTTGGTCAGCGGCCCGATCGCCAGGACCGTCGGGCTCGCAGCCAACAGCTCGATGGCTGAAGAGTCGGAGCGATAGGTCTGCGCGTCGAGGTCGGTGATGGTCGCCCCCTCGTGGCCTGGCCACCACACGTCGCGTCCCGACAGCGTCTCAGCGAACCCCGGCGCGATCGGCGGCTGCGGCCGACCCGCTGCCGAGTAGGTCTTCGCCACTATGCGGGCCCGCAAGGCTACGTCGCCGTACACGGTCGTGACGGCACGAATGGCGAGCTCGGGAGAGCCGAAGACCATCGACAGCGCAAGGAGATCGTCCACGTCCGTACCGATGTCGGTGTCCAGGACGAACTCTTCAAGAATGCTGTCCACCGGTGTGTGGGCAGTCTGCGGTGACTGGCTCATCTGTTCCTAACTCGCGAGACCAAAGTAGGTCGCTGGGTCGATCGTCCACGATGCTACTCGTGTAGATTTGCGCCTGCAAGTCAGAATCTACTCGAGTTGCGCTGGTGTGGGGTCCGTATGTGCGCCGTGCGGCGTGGCCAGATCGCAGGATCCAGATTCTGCCCAGCGAGGATGGCCACCGCTCAGTGGAGCTTGTGTTCCACGGCCACTGGGACAAGGCCCCCAAGCGGGCAGACAGACGGTCGCAGCGGGACCGACTGCGGAAGGCATTGTCACGCCCCTCCCGTGGGTTTGATGCCCATGGGGGACGGGGGACAGGCGCGCCGCTCACGCGCCGCAGGCGACACAAGGGCAACATACGAGGATTCCGCGGGTCCGGACGTCCGGAACCCGCGAACGCGACTTCGACTCCGAGTCAGTCCGCTGGCCTCCGGCCTCCAGCAAATGTTGCGCCGACTCCGGCTATCCCACACTCGGCAGGTGTTGCCAACCTGCTGCTACGGAACCGCGGACTCACGCGGATCAGACAGAGTGCTCAGTCGATCGCGAAGCGCCTCCGATGGTGTGCAACGGCGGGTCAAGGCTCAGGCCCAACGAATCGCTGGTGAGGCGCAACATCCTGGCACCAACTGAATTGGATGCAAACAGAACGAACCCACTCAACTCGATCAGTCTGATGAGTTTGAGTGGGTTTCGAATGGCGGTGACGGTGGGATTTGAAGCCAAAGAGGCTACATCCATCACCGCCAGTCTCAACGTCGGAAGTTCGCGGCTTGCGACCGCCGAGAATTTGCTGCCGTTCCCTCTGGGCCCGTACCAACCGTCACCATCTGTGGGCACCATGTGGGCACGAGTTCTCTACCCGGCGTTACGCGCGTGACCGATCGTCGACGTAATCGTCTTGTCTGCTAAGCGTGTCACCGCAGTTCATGTCGCGGCAACAACACCCGAGTATCAGTCTCGCCTCGGTCATCCAGAAAGGGGGAGTTGAACCCGGCCGCCGGGATGGCGTCCACGGCCTTTCGTAGTCAGTCGAGTTGATTCGACGCGGTTCGCGGTCCTGTGTGGCACGTTCAGCGATGCTGGAGGTCGTTCAGCCGGACGTAATCGGCGCGCAAGCTGAGCGCATCCATCCGCCTCGATCGCCTCATTCGATACTCTCTGTTGCCTCGCATCTCAGCGCCACGAGCGCGACCTGTCTGAGTGACCTCACTACGGACCGACCCCTCCCCCGCCCGACTCCACCAGTGGCGCCGTGCGGTCCAGGCACGCGGCGATGTGCGCACGTGGGGCTGCAGCGGCGGACGCCACGACTTCGTCGCGTCCAGGGCATTGGGCCCCATGGAGCCGAACGGATGCGACTCTAGGCCCTCTCCTTCTCCATCGCGGGTCGGATCGCATCCAGGGCGCGAGCGAGTCGCGCCAGCGTGTCGGGATGGACTCTGGGGACGCTCCCATTAGCGAGGCCGGCAACCGTGGTGCGGCCAACCCCGCTCTCCTTCGCGAACTTCCGCAGGCTCACCCCGGTGTCGGGCAGGGTCCTTATCACTCTTGCAACCTGGGTCGCATCGACGGATGCCCGGTACGCGGGGACGCCCCTCCTTCGCGCTTGATTGCGCCTTGCGGCGTTGCGAGCCTCCACACAACTGAGATCATCAGCGTTCCGTGGGCAGTCACCGCTGCTCCGACAACCTCGCAGATACCGCGCCGTCGTGCCATGCGGCGGCTCAGAGGATGCCCGCTTCCCCACCCGCGCGCCCGTTCGAGGGTTCCGCATCGATTCACGACGTTCACGCGCGCGCTCCTGCACGCGGCTCGACTGCGGTGTTGCTACAGCCTTGACGCGAGCCACCGGCTCGTCGATCGGCAGGCGAGCGATCGCGTAGTCTCCCCGGCGGGCGAATTCAGCTTCCACGCAAGTCAAAAGCGTCGCCGACTGATGGAGAGGGCACCCGCCACGCGAGCGGCAGCCCGCGCGAAAGCCCAGTGCGGTGCCGTGTGCCACATCCTCATGCGACTGCCCCATACCGGCGACCTTCACCGGTCAGAGAATCGGCGGCGGGGCGTCTGAGCGGAAGGGGTCATCCGGTCCTTCCGCTCGGCTGCGTCGCACGCGCCTGCGAACGCAGCGCTGAGGGCGTTCAGCTTCCGCGGACGGTGAAGCTCGATCCAGCCCACTGCGCTGCTGATCGTCGTGCGGGCCATCTCCTCCTCTGTCACGTCAGAGTCTTTCGATGATTGTCGCGTTCGCCATGCCGCCTCCTTCGCACATGGTCTGGAGTCCGTACCGGCCGCCCGTGTGCTCGAGGTGGGCGAGCAGCGTGCCGAGGAGTCGCGTACCGGAGGCTCCCACGGCGTGACCGAGGGCGATCGCACCGCCCCAGGGATTGAGCCGCTCGGGGTCTGCGGCGAGCTCACGCTCCCACGCGAGGGGAACTGAGGCGAACGCTTCGTTGACCTCGTACGCATCGAGATCGTCCATTGCCAGCCCGGAGCGCTCAAGGATTCGCCGGGTCGCCGGTATGGGGCCAGCGAGCATCATGACCGGATCGTCCCCGACCACCGTGAACGCATGGAACCGCGCGCGCGGCCGTAGCCCGAGTTCCATGGCTCGGCTCTCGCTCATGATCAGCGCAGCCGACGCGGCATCCGTCAACGGTGAGGAGTTCCCCGCCGTGACGTGCCAGGACAGCTGCGGGAACCGTGCCTCGGTCTCGAGGGTGCGGAAGGCCGGCGACAGCGCCGATAAGCCGGCGATGGTCGTCGACGGTCGAATGGTTTCGTCGACGTCGACCTCGCTGCCGGCCACGTCCACAGAGACCAACTGCGAGTCGAACAGCCCGCGGGCCCCGGCCGCCGCCGCGCGCTGATGAGACCGTGCGGAATAGGCGTCGAGCACTTCCCGCGAGAGCCCCCAGCGCTGGGCGATCAACTCGGCCGAGATGCCTTGGTTCACGAGTCCCGCGGGGTACCGGCCCATCAGGCCCGGCGCAGGCGGGGCACCTGCGGCCGAGGAGCCCAGCGGGACGCGGCTCATCGACTCGACACCTGCGGCGATGACGATGTCGTACGCACCAGCCATCACTCCCTGCGCTGCGAAATGCACGGCCTGCTGGCTCGATCCGCATTGCCGGTCGATCGTTGCAGCCGGCACGCTCTCGTCGAAGCCCGCGGCCAGCACCGCCTGTCTGGCGATGTTCGCTCCCTGCTCTCCCACCTGGCTCACGCACCCCATGAGAACGTCGTCGACCTGCACGGATTCGAGCCCGTTGCGATAGAGCAATGCCGAAAGTACCCGCGCGGCGAGATCGACGGGGTGGATGGTGGCGAGCGCACCTCCGGGCTTGCCCCGACCCGACGGCGTCCGGACGACATCCACGATCACGGCTGTCTGCATCACGCGTTCCTTCTCTCTCAGCTCGCCGCGCGCTCGAGGTCGCGCGCGATGATGAGGCGCTGAATCTGGTTGGTCCCCTCGAAGATCTGCATCACCTTGGCCTCTCGCATGTACCGCTCTACGGGGAAGTCCTTCGTATAGCCGGCGCCACCGAGGACCTGCACGGCGTTCATCGTCACCGCCATGGCTCCATCCGTAGCGACGAGCTTCGCGATGGACGCTTCGCGGGTGAACGGGAGCCTACGATCACGTCGCCGCGCGGCCGTGAGGTACATGGCGCGACCTGTCTCGACCGTCGCGGCCATGTCGGCCAGCATGAAGCCGACACCCTCGTGTCGGATGATGGGCTGGCCGAACGCCTCTCGGTCCCGTGCGTAGGCGACCGACTCGTCCAGTGCCGCCTGCGCGAGGCCGGTTGCGATCGCCGCGATCCCCAGCCGGCCGGAGTCGAGCGCCGCCAGGGCGATGCGCAGCCCCTCCCCGATGCCGCCGATGACCCGGTCGTCGGGGACGAAGACCCCATCGAAGTTGACCGTGGCGGTCGTCGAAGCCGTCAGACCGAGTTTGCGCTCGGGAGGGGATGCCGAGAGCCCCACGGCGTCCGAGGGCACGAAGAAGCAAGAGATCCCGCTTCGCGGATCGGGCGACGTGCGCGCCATCACCGTGTAGAAGTCCGCCTCGCCGCCGTGTGTAGTCCACGCCTTTGCGCCGTCGAGGACGTAGCCGCCGTCAACGCGGGTCGCGCGAGTGCGCATCGCGGCGGGGTCCGATCCCGCGTGCGCCTCGGACAGACAGTACGCGCCGAGGGTCTCGCCCGAGAGCATCCATGGCAGCCAACGGCGCTTCTGTTCGTCGGTTCCGAAGCTCGCCATCGGCAGGCAAGCCAACGCATGCACGCTGACGCCGACGGCGACCGACGCCCAGGTACGCCCGAGCAGCTCGAACACCTGGAGGTACAGCTCTGTGGGAAGCGCCGCCCCGCCGTACTGCTCCGGGTACGGCAGGCTCAGCAGGCCGGCCTGACCCAGCGTACGGAACTGCTCCCGAGGGAATCGCTCGGCCTGCTCAGCCGCCGCCGCATACGGAGCAAGGGATCGCGCGCAGATGTCGGCGGTGAGCGAGAGGAGGTCGTCGGCGATCTCAGACGTGGCTTCGGCGATTGAACTCACAGCGCAATCCTCTTAATCTTTTGATTTCAGTACTGCGATCAGTACTAGATCAGCGAGTCTGGTACTCTGCTGAGTATGACACGTCTTCGCGATAGGGCGACTGCGTCGAATCAGACCCAGCGCCGCGTCGCGCTGCTGGAGCGGCTGGTGGACGTCATCTTGCGCGAGGGCTTCGCCGATGCGAGCGTCGAGGATCTCGCACGTGAGCTGCAGTGCTCCAAGACGACCCTCTACGGCATCGCCCCCTCGAAGGAGGCGATCGTGGTGGCCGGCGTGAGGCATTTCTTCCGCCGCGCGGCGGACCGCGTCGAGATTCGGCTCCTACGCACCATCGACGATCCGCTCGAGCAGATCCGGAGCTATCTGGTCGCGATCTCGGAACAGCTCGCCCCCGCGTCGGCGACCTTCTTCGCAGACCTCGACGCCTGGCCGGCCACCCGGGAGATATACCAGACCAACACCCGAGCCGCCGCCGAGAAAGTGCAGTCGCTGGTGCACGAGGCAGCCTCGGGCGACCAGAACGCCGCGTTCGTTGGAGCCGTCGCCGCACAGGTCATGGAAGCCATCCATCGCGGCGAGATCGAGACCACCGCCGGACTGGACGACTCGGCGGCCTACCGCGCACTCGCGGAACTCATCGTCCGCAGTCTTCACCCCTCCGACGAAGCAGGAGAAGCATGAAAATCGCCACCACTTCAGCCCTCGTCACGGGCGGCGCATCCGGCCTGGGCGCCGCGACCGCGCGCCGTCTGGCCGAGGCGGGAGCGCAAGTCGTCGCTCTCGATCTGCCGGCCGCCGTCGACCACGCGGCACCTGCCCCCGGCATCCGCTACGTCGCCGCGGACGTGACCAGTGCCGACGACGTGCAGGCCGCGGTGGACTCGATCGCGGCCGACCAACCACCTCTTCGTATCGTTGTCAGCTGTGCGGGCATCGCGCCGGCGCGCAAGGTGCTCGGCGCGAAGGGCCCGCATGATCTCGACCTCTTCCGTCGCGCTGTCGAGGTCAACCTCGTCGGCACCTTCAACGTGCTGCGGCTCGCGGCCGCCGCCATGTCGCAGACCGAACCGGACGAGCACGGGCAGCGGGGGGTCATCATCAACACCGCCTCGGTCGCGGCGTTCGAGGGCCAGATCGGGCAGGTCGCGTACGCCGCGTCTAAGGGTGGCGTGGTCGGCATGATGCTGCCCGCGGCACGGGACCTCGCCGCGGTCGGCATCCGCGTCAATACCATCGCACCGGGCATCGTCGACACACCCATGCTGGCCGGCCTCGGGCCGGAGGTGGGAGCGTCGCTCGCCGCCTCGATCCCCTTCCCGCAGCGCCTGGCTCGACCCGACGAGTTCGCTGAGCTCGCGCGAATGATCATCGAGCACGACTACCTCAACGCCGAGACCGTCCGTATGGACGGCGCGCTGCGCATGGCGCCGAGCTGAATGATGTCGGATCCCGTCGAACTGGTGCTCGCCGACGGCGTCGCGCATCTGACCCTGAATCGTCCCGACGCAGCCAACACCATCAACCTCGCCGTCGCGCGCCGATTCCGGGACCACATGCGAAACCTGGAGCGACAGCCACCCGCCGCAGTGGTGATCGCGGCGCGCGGGCGCGCCTTCTGCGGCGGCGGCGACGTGCGCGAAATGAGCGAGGCGCCCGACCTCTCCACCTACCTCGACCGGCTCGCCAAGACGTTCCATGAGGGGCTGCTCCTGCTCGCCTCGTTGGATGCGCTGATCATCGCAGCGATCGACGGCGCAGCGGCCGGCGGCGGACTCGGCCTCGCACTGAACGCCGATGTGCGGATCGCCTCGCCGCGCGCGCGTTTCCTCACCGCCTACGAGGCGGTAGGGCTCACCCCCGACAGCGGAGTCTCGTTCCTGCTCCCCCGCGTCGTCGGCCTCGGTCGGGCGGCCGAGATGAGTGCGCTGAGCGGGGTGATGGATGCCGCGACCGCCGCGCGCTCCGGCCTCGTCGCCGAGGTCGTCGAGACGGATCCCGCCGCTCGCGCAGCGGAGCTCGCCTCATCGGCCACCGGCCGTTCGCAAGCGCACATGTCGGCGACCCGACGACTGCTGCGCGGCGACACCGAGGGTCAGTACGCGGCCGCGCTCGACGCCGAACGGGCGGCGCTCGTCGCGGCGGCATCCACATCAGCAGCATCGCTCATCCGCCGCTTCGCACATCGTCAGAAAGACAAGCAGTCATGACCCCGCCCTCGCTCCAGGTCCCAGGCACGCTCGAAGGCAAGACGATCGTCATGTCGGGCGGCAGCCGGGGCATCGGCCTGGCGATCGCGCTGCGCGCGGCCCGCGACGGCGCCAACATCGTGCTGCTCGCGAAGACCGACAAGCCCGACCCGCGTCTGAACGGCACGATCCACGACGCCGCCGCCCAGATCGAGGCCGCCGGCGGACGCGCACTCGCCGTCGTCGGCGACGTGAGATCGGACGATGACGTCGCTGCGGCCGCCGCCGCGGCGGTCGACTCCTTCGGCGGCATCGACATCTGCGTCAACAACGCCAGCGCACTGCGAATGAGCGGGACGCTGGGCCTCACGCCGGCGCAGTACGACCTCATGCAGGACATCAACACCCGGGGCACCTTCATGCTCACCCGGGCATGCCTTCCGCATCTGCGTGAGAGCGAAAACCCTCACGTGCTCACGCTCAGCCCGCCGTTGAATCTCACGTCGCAGCGGTGGCTCGCCGAGTTTCCCGGCTACCTCCTGTCGAAATACGGCATGAGCCTGGTGACGCTCACGATCGCCGCGGAGTTCGCGTCGGCAGGCATCGCGGCGAACTCGCTGTGGCCGCGGACCACGATCGGGACAGATGCCGTGCGCAACCTGCTCGGCGGCGACGAAGCGCTGGCCCGCACGCGGCGACCGGAGATCATGGCGGACGCTGCATACGCGATCCTCACCACCCGGTCCCGGGCGCGCACCGGGCAGCTACTCATCGACGACGACGTGCTACGAGAAGCCGGTATTACCGACTTCTCGCGCTACGCGTACTCCGGCCGGGACGAGGACCTCGACGGCGACTTCTTCCTGGACTGAGTCAGAGGCTCTTGAAGGCCTGAACCGCCGCGAGCGACGAGCCGTCGACGACCTCGTTGCCGTATCGCTCCAAGACGATGGCCTGCGTGGCCCGCAGGTGCGCCGTAGCGAGCTTTGTGACGCCTTCGACATCGCCCTCGGCGATGAGGCGCACCAGCGCTGCGTGGGTCCGGAACGACTCTTTCTGCGGCTCGACGCCGGGGTACTGGGACGCGGCATTGGCGGACTCCGCCCAGATCTGCTCCTGGATCGACCAGATCGCGACCATACTGCGCACCAGCAACTGCATCGTCTGGTTGTCGAGGCCGGCGACGAGGATGTCGTGGAACACGCGTGCAGCCGCGGAGTACCGCGCGCCGTCGCCGATGTGGGCCTCGGTCTCGGTCAGGCTGGCTTCGAGCGCGGGAACGATCGTCTCGCCGCGGTCGGCCCGTGCGGCGCAGGCCGCGGCGCACATCGGTTCGAGCGTCAGGATGGTGGCGGCGAGGTCGGCGACCGTGACGCCCTGCCCCTGCAGCGAGAGCCCGAACGCGTACGCGGCCGACGACCAGCTGGGCTTGTGGACGTAGGCGCCGCCGAACTTGCCGCGGCGCACAGTGATCAGCCCCTCGGCCTCGAGAATGCGCAGAGCCTCGCGCAGCGAAGGGCCGCTCACGCCGTACTGTGCCGTCAAGTCGTCCTGACGCGGAAGGGGCACGTTGTCCGACTCGCTGCGAAGGATGCGCTTGCGCAGGTCGGCTGCAATCGACTCCGCCACGCGAGGCGAGAAGCCCAACCGCGCGCCCTGGCTCGTGCCCGATTCACTCACGCCTGCGCCTCACCTCGTGGAACTCGATTCTTCGCAAACCTTATACGGTTATGCGATTCGAGCTCTCGGAAACACGCTACGCGTAGCGAACACTCTCCGCCGTCCGCTCCGCGGTAGGCGCGTCGGCATGTCCGAAGTCGGCCCATCCGTCCGCGTCGATGAGCGCCACCAAGCGCGCAGCGGTGCTGTGGGCGCCCTCGGGAAGCCGACGCACCAGCTGCGATGCGCGCGACAGCCATGAGACGTCGACTTCGTCGGTGAAGCCCATCGCCCCATGCAGTTGGTGCGCGCCACGCAGCACCGTCGACGCGGCCCCCTGAGCAGCCGACCGCAGCGCGACGGCGTCGACGAGCGAACCGTCGCCTGCGGTGGCGATGCGCCACAACGTGTACTTGCCGAGTTCGCCGAGCGCCTCGATGGCGACGGCCATGTCGGCAAGCTGGAATCCCACTCCCTGGAACGAGATCAGTCGCCGGCCGAATTGCTCCCGCTCGCGGGTGTAGCGCACCGTATCTGCCACCGCGTGTTCGAGCAGGCCGAGCAGCCACCAGGACTGCAGCGTCAGTCCGAGCGCTGCCGCGGCGGGCGCCCGCTCACCCGTCGGCTCAGACGCCATTCGGACCGCGAACGGTGCGAGCTTCGTGCCAAGGGGGGCCGAATCGCGGGTGAGGCGGTGCAGCAAGCCGTCGGGTTCGACGCCGGTCCAGTCCAGCGGGAGGTCACCGTGCGCCACCAGAACGGTCGGCTCCGTGCCCACGAGGGCCGTGGCTTCGCCGCCCGCGGATCTGGCGAACCGCTCGGTCACGGGATACGGCAGAGCATAGAAGCCGGCGGCCTGGCTCGCCGCAGCCGCGACCTCGAGCTGCAGGGGGTCCTCGAGGGGTTCGAGTTCCCAGAGGCCGATGGCATCCACCAGATCACCCGCGACATCTCGCACCGCCGGATCATCGACCGCCCGTCGGAGGAGGTCGACGCCCCCCGCGGTTGCGATGTTCTCCCGGAGCACCTCGGCGACTTCGACGGCTTCTTCGGCGAGGGACGAGTTCATGTGTGCTCCAGAGACTTGGCGATCGTCTGCTTGTTCATCTCGACGGTGCCGGATGCGACGGTGGCCGCCTGCGAGTACCGCCAGTGGTCCTCGACCTCGCGCTCGAAGTACGTCGATTGCGGCGTCGCTCCGACGGCATCCGGTCCGAGCATCTCCATGAGGATCTCCGCCGATTCCTGGTCGAGAGTGGTGACGACGATGCGGTAGGCGGCCGCGGAGAGCGGTGAGAGCTCGGACTCGTTCGCACCCACGAGCCGATAGGCGAGCAGCCGAGCCTGGCGCGCGCGCACGAGGGCGGCCGCCCATCGCTCGCGCAGCGACTCCGGGAGGTCATGCCAGCGGTCGGCCAACGCTTCGGGCGCCTCTCGCAGGAGCCGTTCCGAGCGGGCGTAGCGTGCGATGCCGATGCGCTCGAATCCGAGCACCTCGGCGACGACGTCCCACCCCGCGCCGATCTCGCCGAGCACCTGGTCGTCGGGCACCCAGGCACTGTCGAGGTACACCTCGTTGAGGTGATGCTCGCCGAGCATCGCTCCAATCGGTCTGACCTCGACGCCCGGCTGGTCCATCTGCATCAGGAACACGGTGATGCCGCTCTTGCGGCCACCGGCCGGCCCGCTGCGGGCGAGCAGGAAGCACCATCCGGCCATGCGCGCGTACGAGGTCCAGACCTTCTGCCCCGTGATGGACCATCCGCCGTCGACCTTGACAGCCTTCGTACGCAGCGCCGGCAGATCGGAGCCGGCACCGGGTTCGCTGAATCCCTGACACCACACGACCTCGCCGGCCGCGATGGCGGGCAGGTGCTGCGCCTGCTGGGCAGGGGTCCCGTGACGCATGATCGCGGGGCCGACCCAGTTGACGCCCATGTACTGGGCGCCGCGCGGTTCGTGCGCCGCCCACATCTCCTCGCGGACCGCCGTCTGCTCCCAGACGTCGGCCGCCGCCCCGCCGAACTCGCGAGGCCAGGCTGACGCAAGCAGCTGACGCCTTCCGAGTGCGCGCGAGAACGCCTCGGTGAGGGCGAAGTCTGCGGGGTCCGGCGTGAACGCGCCGAGGAAGTCGGCCGGAAGGTGCTCTGCGATGAGAGCACGCAGGTCGGACCGCAACCGCGAGACGGACTCGGGTTCACGGTAGTCGAGCACGTATCACCACCTTGTGATCTGTCGATTAACTTTATAAAGATTACAGAGTAATCCGGTTGATCATAGCAAGACCGCGGTCTAATCATATAAAGGATTGATAGAGTAACGCTCGTGAATGAAGCAACGTCAACGGTGACGGATCACGCCATCGACTGGGACGCTTACGTCCCGCGCGAAGAGACTCAGGCGATCGTCGAGGCCGCTCGCGACCATTTCGCAGCGCTGTTCTCGGCTGATGACATTCGCCTCACATACGACGGCGACCCGCGCCCGGATCTCTGGGGGCCGCTCGTCGAGCACGGCTACACATTGATCGGCATCCCCGAGGAACTCGATGGCCTCGGCACGCTGGTGGATCTCACCGCCCTCCTCGAGGAGGCCGGCCGCGCCCTGCTGCCGGCCCCCTTACTGAGCCACGCGATGGCTGCACAGGTGCTGCTCACAGCAGGGGTGCTCGATGAGACGACCGCCTCGTCGCGGCTTGCATTCGCACGCATCCGGGGCGGGGCGCTGCACGTCTTCGACGGCGCCGGCGCGGACATCGCCGTCGCCGTCCAATCGGCCGGCGGAACGAGCGTGGTCCACGTGTTCAACCTCGCGGGAGTCGACCGCGACATCCTCCCCGCCGTCGACCCATCTCGCCCGTTCGCACGGCTCGCGCTCGACGACATCCCCTCGCGGGAACACGCCTGCGCCGAGCATCGCGACGTCGTCCTGGCCGCGCCGCGCACCTGCGTGGCTGCGGAGCTCATCGGCGTCGCCGCACGCGCCCTCGATGGGGCGATCACCCATGCCCTCGGACGGGAACAGTTCGGGCGCCCGATCGCGAGCTTTCAGGCGGTCAAACATCAGGTCGCCGACACTTATGTCCTGGTTGAGCGCGCGCGGAGCCTGGCTTTGGGTAGCGCTGTGGCCCTCGGTGCCTCGCGCGTCTCCCCCGAGGGGTCCCGCCTGTCACGGCTCGCGAAGGCGGCCGCCGGGGATGCCGCGGCCCAGAGCGTCGCACTGCAGACACAGCTGCTCGGAGCGATGGGACTGACCTTCGAGTCCGACAGCCCGCTGGCGGTTCGCCGCGCACGGCACACGATCCCGCTGCTCGGGAATCCGGGGGAACTCTATGCCGCCGTCGCGGCCGAAGCGCTGGGAGGAGCGCGATGACCGATTCGCTGACGCAGTTCCGATCCTTCCTGGACACCGTCCTCCCCAAGGATTACGCGGTCGCCTATGCGGGATACCGCGAGGACGAAGACCTGCGCCGGAGGTTCCAGGCCGCGATGTTCGACGAGGGATGGCTCATCCCGGACTGGCCTCATGGCCTCGGCGGGCGTGACCTGCCGCGCACCGAGGCGCTCACCATCCGTATCGAGGGCGCCCGGCTGCGCATCCCGCGGGAGATGAACATCCAGGCGGCCGGGGTGGTCGCCCCGGCGCTGCGGACATTCGGCACCCCCGAGCAACAGGAGCGGTATCTCCGCTCGACGCTGCGGGGCGAGGCGTGGTGGGCGCTGGGGATGTCGGAGCCCGGCGCGGGTTCCGACCTCGCCTCGCTGCGCACGACCGCCGTCCGCCGCGGCGACGTGTTCATCGTCAACGGCCAGAAAGTGTGGACGACGCAGGCCGACGGATCACGCTGGTGCACTCTGTACGCGCGAACGGATGCGACTGCGCCGAAGCACCAGGGCATCAGTTGTCTGATCGTCGACATGGACTCTCCCGGCATCACCGTCCGACGAATCCGGACCGCCGGACCGTCGATTGAGTCCTTCTGCGAGGTGTTCTTCGACGATGTCGAAGTACCCGCCGACCGGCTCTTGGGCGAGCTGAACGGAGGATGGCGCGTCGCAGTGTCGGCCCTGGAGCACGAACGCGACATGATCTGGGTCCACAACTGGCTGGAGATGCAGCGCGCGCTGGCTCCGGTTCTCGACGACCCTGCGGGGCCGTCATACGCGAACGAGCGATTGGGGCGACTCCTCGCAGACACCGAGGCGATCCGTCTCACCGGCATGCGCAGCGTCGGTGCCCGCACCGCCGGGATCGACTCGCCGGTATCGGGCATCCTGAAGCTCTTCGGATCGGAGTCCGTGCAGCGCGCCGCCGCGCTGGCGCTGGAGCTTGGAACAGATGAGGACGAGGCCCCCCTCGACCGCTTTGACGAGTATCTCGAGTCTTTGGCGGCGACGATCTACGGGGGCACCTCCGAGGTACAGCGCAACATCATCGCCGAGCGTGTCCTCGGCCTGCCGAAGGGAGCATGAACATGCCGGATCTGCCCGAACCGTCCGGTCCGCTGGCGGGACGCACCGCGCTGGTCTCGGGGTCCGGCCGCGGCATCGGCCGCGCCATCGCCCTGTCGCTCGCAGAGGCGGGCGCGAGCACTGTCATCCTGGCCCGCCACGCAGACCAGATTGCCGAGACGGTCTCCCTCATCGATGCCGCCGGCGGCCATGCTGTCGCAGCCCCCGCGGACCTCATGGACGCCGACGCGGTGGCGGCCGCGGTCGAGCCGGTCCTCGCAGAACTCGGCGGGATCGACATCCTCGTCAACAATGCCGGCGTCAACTTGAAGCGCCCCTTCATCCCCCTACCGGTCGACGACGGTGTCGCGGTGGGGCAGCCGGGTTCCGGGCCGGCGAGCGTCGGAATGGCCGACGACGAATGGGACGCGATCTTCGACACCCACGTGCGCGCGTCCCTGCAGCTCATCCGCCTCGTCGGTCCCGGGATGCTGCAGCGTCGGTGGGGGCGCGTCCTCAACATCGGTTCCAGCGCCGTCGGACGCACGCCGAACCTGTCCGGCCCCTACAAGGTCGCCAAGGGCGCGATGATCCATTTCACGCGGGCGCTGGCAAAGGAATGGGCGGAGTACGGCGTCACGGTCAACGCGATCGCGCCGGGGCACTTCCGCACCGATATGTCCAAGGCGCTGCATGACAGCGAAGAGGGGCAGGCGTGGCTCCGGGAGCGGATCCCCATGCATCACGCCGGCGATGTCCGCGAACTCGGCGCGCTCGCGGCCTTCCTGGCGGGCGATCTGGCTTCGTTCATCACGGGGCAGGTCATCTACGTCGACGGCGGCGAGACCCTCTGATCGAACGCCGCTCGAGCCGACGAGCGGTCCACCGCCCAGCCGTCCAGAGCGGCGCGCTCGACGGCGCGGGCTGCGCCCAACGACGCTTGCTGGCCGTCGGCGTACAGCCGCACCGCATTCCCGATGCTCGTGGCGTCGAGCTGCGCGATCGCGCTGGCGAGGTCCAGCGCGCGACGCTGCAGCGATCCATGGTCGACGACCTCGTTCACGAGACCCCACTCGTACGCGGTGCGGGCATCGATGGGCTGTGCGGTGAGCGTCAGCTGCCGTGCTCGCCACACCCCCACGGCGGCGGGCAGCTCAGTGCTGAGACCCCACCCCGGAGTGAGTCCGAGCTTGGCGTGGGTGTCTGCGAAGCGCGCCTCGGTGGAGGCGATGACGATCGAGCAGGCGAGGACGATCTCGAGTCCCCCTGACACGCAGGAGCCGTTCACCGCAGCGATCGTCGGCGTCGCCAGAGCCCGCAGCGCGGCGGCAGGATCGACCGGCAGACGCGTGTAGTCAGGGTCGCCGAGGAGCTGCTTCGCGTCGACGCCGCTCGAGAAGGCTGGATCGGTGCCCGTCAGCACGATCGCGCGGACGTCGGGTGCGGCATCCGCTTCGCGCAGCGCCTCGACAAGGCGCCCACGTGTGACCCGATCGAGCGCGTTGCGCGTCGGAGGATGGTCGAAGGTCAGCACCATCACGCCGCCGACGACACGGACTCGGAATCGGATGTGATCGGTCATGGCAGCCTTTCTCAGTAATCTCTATAATGATTGATGTAATTATCGGAGGCAATCAACGATGACACTCCCCGATCACATCGCGCGACGGCTGACGCTTCCGATCGTCTGCGCGCCGATGTTCCTCATCTCGGGGCCTGAGCTGGTCGCCGCCGCCCGCGATTGTGGCTTCATCGGGGCTTTCCCCCGCCAGAATGCCCGCACGGCCGAGCAATTCGCGGACTGGTTGTGCCGCATCCGCGACACCGGCCAGGCGACGAGCGATCTTCGGGGGCGCCACCCCGGACCGCTGGCGGTGAACATCCCGACGACACTCCCCGAGGACGAGATGGCGGCGGACCTCGACGCCTGCGCGAGATATGGGGTCGACATCGTCATCACCTCGGTGGGAAAACCCGACGTCATCACGCGACTCGCGCACGAGCGCGGCCTGCTCGTGCACCACGACGCGACTTCGGTGACCTTCGCCGAGAAGGCGATCGCCGCCGGTGTGGACGGGCTCAACTGCATCGGCGCGGGAGGCGGTGGCCACTCTGGCACGGTGAGCCATCTCGCGCTCATCCCGAGACTGCGGTCGATGTTCGACGGCACGATCTCGCTCGCCGGCGCGGTCGCCACCGGCGCCGCCGTACGCGCTGCGGAGGTTCTCGGGGCCGACCTGGCGTTCGTAGGAACCCGCTTCGCCGCCACCGTGGAGTCGCGTGCGAACCCGTTGCAGAAGGAGTGGATCGTCAGCGGAGACTCGAGGCGACTGCGCTACACCGCGAAGGTGAACGGTGTGCCCGCCAACTGGATGCTGGATTCGCTGGAGCACCACGCCATCGACATCGAGGCACTTCCCGAGCCCACGAGCCGGGGCCACGAGCACCTTCCGGACGACGTGCGCCCATGGCGCGACCTGTGGTCTGCCGGACAGGGAATCGAGCTCATCCATGACACGCCGCCGGTCGACGAGCTCGCGCGCCGTCTGGCCGCGGAGTATCTCGACGCGTGCGACGTCCCCGATCATCGGCGAGCCGCCGCAGAACTCGCCTCCTCCGAAAGGACTCCCCTGTGACCGACGATCGCCTCGCCGCACTCCGCCAGAGCGATGATCTCCTCCTCGGCTCCGCTGGCTCCTCTCTCATCGTCACGCTCAATCGGCCGTCTCGTGCGAACGCGCTGACGGAGCCGATGATGGACGAGCTGCGATCGCTGTGGCGCCGCGTGGCCGCGGCCGGCTGGGTGCGGTCGGTGATCGTCACCGGCGCCGGCAACGCGTTCTGCGCGGGCGCTGATGCCGGCATGCTCGCCCAGCCGCGCACCCGGATCGGGCGCGACGCCGCAGAGGAGCTGTCCTTCGTTCCCGGCCCCCACCTCGATGTGCCGGTCATCGTCGCGGTCAACGGGGTCTGCGCCGGCGGGGGTCTCCACTTCGTCGCGGATGCCGACCTCTGCGTAGCGGCCGACACGGCACGATTCGTGGATCCGCACGTCACCGTGGGTCAGGTCAGCGGCATGGAGCCGGTGGAGTTGATGCTCAGGGCCCGTCGCGACGTCATCGTGCGAATGGCACTGCTCGGCCGGTCCGAGGCCCTGGACGCCGCCAGCGCGAAAGAGGCCGGGCTGGTTTCCGAGGTCGTCCCCGCCGACATCCTGCTGGCGCACGCGGTCGCTCTCGGCGAACGGATCGCAGAGGGCTCTCCCGAAGCAGTCCGCGTCACCCGAGCCGTGATCCGCGACTTCGAGGCCGACCTGATGCGACGCCACATGGACGCCGGCTGGAAGGCGGTCCAGGATCACTGGCCGCATCCCGACGCCAACGAAGGTCCGCGAGCATTCCTCGAGAAGCGCGCGCCACGCTGGGCGGGGAGCGACTGAACGTGCTCGCGGCGAAGCGCATCATCGTCACCGGTGCCGGGCAGGGCCTCGGCCGTGCGTACGCGATCGCCGCCGCGGAGGCCGGCGCGTCGGCCGTCGTCGGAGACATCGATGGGGATGCCGCCGAGCAGACGGTCGAGGCGATCCGCGCCTCGGGCGGCCATGCCGTCGCCGTGACGGGTTCTGTCGCCGACTGGGCAGTAGCGCAGGCCCTGACCGAACGCTGCCTGCGCGAGTACGGCGGCGTCGACGGCGTGGTGGCGAACGCTGCGATCATGCGGAACGCGGACCCGTGGGACGAGGACGAGGACGGTTTGCGTGCCATCGCCGAGGTGAACATCCTGGGCGTGCAGTTCACCGTACGCCACGCGATGCGCGCCATGGTCGAGTCAGGACGCGGCGGCTCGGTGGTGACCGTTGTCTCGGGCGCCCGCGACGGCATCGCCGGAATGAGCGCGTACGGTGCATCGAAAGGCGCCGTCGCCGCGATGACCGCTAACTGGGCGCTGGCCGGCGCTGCGCACGGGGTACGGGTGAACGCGATCTCACCGCTCGGGCTCACTCGCATGTCTCTGGCAGATCATCGAACCGACCGGCCGCCGATGCCCGATCCGTCGCGGGTGGCCCCCCTCGTGACGGCGCTGCTGTCGGATGCCAGCGCTCCCATGACCGGTGCCGTGCTGCGGTTCGACGGAACGACGCTCGGCCGGTACAGCTCGTCACTACGCACGCTCGCGGCCTCGCCGACAGGCTGGCAGGTCGAAGATATCGCCGCCGCCCTCGTCGCGGAGGCGGGGCAGCGAGCCGGTTCGACCACAGGGTGGCGGTCATCACGGGCGCCGGCAACGGCATCGGCAGGGCAGCGGCCCGGATGTTCGTCGCCGAGGGCGCCACCGTCGTCGGCGTGGACACGGACGACGTCGCACTCAAGTCCGTGCGCGCCGATCTCGGACCGGCCTTCGAACCCTTCCCGGCCGACGTCGCCGACGCGGAGCCGGAGCACGACTACGTGGCGGAGTGCGTGGCTCGTCATGGCCGTGTCGACATCGCCTTCCTCAACGCGGGCATCCTCGGCCCAGCCGCGCCGATGGACGACTACCCGCTCACCGCGTTCGACGCGGTCATGAGTGTCAACGTCCGCGGAGTGTGGCTCGGCACCACCCGGGCGATGCGGGTGATGCGCGAGCAGACCGCGGGCGGCGTCATCACGATCACGTCCTCGACCGGCGGTCTGCGCGGCAGTGGCGGGATGGGTGCGTGCATCACGAGCAAGCACGCCGTGGTCGGTCTGATGAGGGCCGCGGCGATCGAAGGCGGTCCGTTCGGCATCCGTGTCAACGCCGTGCACCCGGGTCCGACGGACACCGCAGTGTGGGCCTCGGCCGCGCCGACGAAGCGTGCCGAGTCCGGCTCCGCGGGGGTGGGTCTTCCTCAGCTGTACCGTGTGGCCGACCCGGCGGAGGTCGCGGCGGTCGTCGGGTTTCTCTCGAGCGACGAGGCCGCGTTCTGCACGGGGGCGTCGTATCCCGTCGACGGTGGTCTTCTCGCCGGCCCGCCGTACCGGCATCCTCTGTCTGAGCGCTGATGCCCCGCGAAGAGGTCCCGCCCGCAGGCGGGACCTCTTTTTCGTGCGGGGTCGTCTACTCGACGGGGACGCAGATGCCCTCGGGCGAGCACGGCTCGGTCGACCGGTAGAGCTGCAGCTCGCTCGCGTCGATGCCGATGCGCTTGTCGGGTCCGAAGACGTACACGCCGTTGGCACCGATGAACTCCTCACCCGAGGTCAGGAAGGACTTGATCGAGTCGCCGTCGGTCTTGCCGGTGTCGGCCACGGCCTGAGCGATAAGCACCGACCAGTCGAAGCTGTTCGCGCCGACCGTGTCAAGCGGCGTGAACTCCGTCTTGTCGAGGGCCTCCATGTAGCGGGTGACGAACTCAGACACGACACCTGTGGTGTCGAGATCCGGGTCGAGGAAGGTCTTCGCCATCGGTCCGGCTGCGAGGTTCTCCGCCAGCTCGGCGGGCGTGGCCTCCACAATCGCCGGCGTTCCGAGGCCCAGTGTGCCGGCAGTCGGCGGGTACCAGCCCAGCTTGTCGAACGAACTCATCACCGTCACCGCAGGCGTGCCATACGGCCACATGACGACCGCATCGACATCCTCCTGCTGCAGCGTGCTGAGCTGCGCCGTCGCATCGCTCGCAGACGCCGGGAAGCTTACGCGGAAGAGCTCGACGTCCGGGTAGTCCTCGGCGACGATCTCCTCCGTGAGGTCCGCCTGCGCGACCGCGAAGGCCGACGCGTCCTCGACCAGTCCGATCTTGTCCCCGAACTGCGACGCGTAGTCCAGCAGCGGCGTGATCGCCGTCTCGCCGGCGTTGCCGGCGCCCGTCGAGAACGCGTACTTGTAGCGGTTCGAATCGCCCACTTCGGGGAGCACCGCGGCGATGCCGCCGGACGTGCCGCCGGGGATCTTGACCTGGTTGAGGACGTCCTGCACGGCCGGGAATGCCTCGGTCGTGAAGAAGATCGCGGTCGCACCCGCCTGGGCGAGTTCGCGTGTCTGCGCGACGGCGGCCGTGGCTTCGCCTGCCGTGTCGCGCTCGACGACCTCGATGGTCATCCCCTCGTGCAGCGTCTCGGCGTACTCGGCGCCAGCCTTCAATCCCGCGAGGGAGTTGATGCCGGATGCCGCAAGCGGACCCGTCAGCGAGCCGACGAATCCGATCGTGAGCTTGTCGGGGAGCTCGGCGGTGCTCTCACCCGGCGCCGCGGCGCCGCCCCCGGTGTCGCTCGAGCACGCGGCGAGCGAGAGCGCCAGTGCTCCCGCGAAGACTGCTCCCAGCAGCCTGCTCTTGGTGCGGAACATGTTTCTCCTTCGGTTTGTCGGGTGCCGTCTAGGACAGGTAGGCGGCGTGCAGCAGATCCGGCAGCTCCGGATCCGTGCCGTTCACCTCGTGGACGATGTGACCGTGCCGCAGGACCAGCACGTCGGCCGCGAGGTTCTGCGCGACCTCGAGGCGCTGTTCCACCACGAGGACGGCGTAGCCGAGGTCGCGCAGGGTCGCGATGATCTCGGTCGTTCGTGCGACGAGCTTCGGTGCGAGTCCGTTGGTGGGCTCGTCGAGCATGATCGCCTGGGGCGCACCGGCGACGGCCCGCGCGATGGCCAGCATCTGCTGCTGACCGCCGCTGAGTCTGCCGGCGGCTCGGTTGAGGTGCTCTTTGAGTTCCGGGAGCAGCTCAAGCGGCTCGACCGGCGGCTTGGATCCGGATCGCGGTCGCGCGACGTCCAGGTTCTCGGCCACCGTCATGTCCGGGAACACATGGCGGCCTTCGAGCACGTGGCCCAGTCCCGCCCGTGCCCGCCTGCTTGCGGACAGGTGGCCGAGGTCGACATCGCCAAGGCGAACCCTGCCGACCGACGGGGTAAGCCCTCCGATACCGTGCAACGTCGAGGTCTTCCCGGCTCCGTTCGCTCCCAGCAGCACGACGCACTCGCCGGGCTTCACGGTGAAGGTCACGCCCTCTGCCGCGACGACGGCGCCGTATCGCACCGTCAGGTTCTGGACGACCAGTTCGCTTCCCATCACACCGTCCCCATGTAGGCGGCGCGAACCGCTTCAGCGTCGTGCAGGTCGTCGGGGTGCCCTTCCCACAGCACCCGGCCGAGGTCGAGCACGACGATCCGGTCGACCAGGCGACTGACCATCTCCAGGTGGTGCTCGACGACGATCACTGCGACCCCGGCGCGTGCGACCTCCTTGACGATGGTCTCGAGCGCGTCGATCTCGGACGCAGACAGCCCGGCGGCCGGCTCGTCGAGCAGCAGCACCTTGGGGCACCGCGCCACCGCCATTGCGGCCTCGAGGAACCGTAACTGACCGTGGCCGAGGAACCGGCTCTCGCGACGTCCCATCTTCAGGTCGTCGGGCTTCAGGCCGCCCGCCTCCAGGAGTGCGAGCGCGGCGGTCCGGCACGCCGCGACCCGTTCAGCCGAGGCGTCCAACTGACGCTGCACTGCGATCTCGATGTGCTCGTCGATGCTCATCCCGGCGAAGGTCTTCGGTGTCTGGAAAGTCCGGGCGATGCCGCGGCGCGCGCTCTCCTGCGGGCGCGCGCGGCTGATGTCTACGCCATCGAGCGCGACACTGCCCGCCGACGGGCGGTAGTAGCCGCCGATGAGGTTGAGCATCGTGGTCTTGCCCGAGCCGTTCGGTCCGATCAGACCGAGGATCTCCCCCTCACGCAACGCGAGGGTCACGCCGTCGACGGCCTTCACACCTCCGAAGCTCCGTCTGACGTCGTCGACCCTCAACATCACGTTCTTCGGCGCGATTGCGACCGCGGGTTCGGCGGTCTGGGATGCCGCGGTCTCGGGTCCGGCGGCTGTGTCGTCGAGCCGGAGTGAGGCTCTGACCGGGTCGGCCGCCGCAGCGGTGCGGCTGAAGAGTCCGCGCGGGCGCAGGCGCATGAGGAGGACGAGCAGGACGCCGTAGACGATGATGTTCACGTGCGGGTAGGGCGCGAGCATCAGCGGGACGATCACAAGGATGATCACACCGACCAGTGGACCGAGCTGGGATCCCAGACCACCCAATACCGCCATCACGAGGAAGAGGATCGACAGCGACGGCAGGAACGCGTCGGGTGAGATATAGACCGACAGGTACGCGAACAGCGCGCCTGCCAATCCGCCCATCCCCGAGCCCACCGCGAACGCGGCCACCTTCGTGGCATAGCCGCCGATGCCGAGAGCGGATGCTCCGATCGACTCATCGCGGACGGCCGCGGTCGCGCGCCCGATGCGGCTCGTGCGATAGCGCGCGTGGAACCAGAACGCGAGGAATGCGATGCCGATGATGACGAGCGGCACGAACCACTCCCACAGCACGTAACTGCTGGGGTCGAACGAGAGGAACGGAGTGATGCCGGAAATGCCCCCGTGGCCACGCGTGAGGTCGTCCAGCGCGACGAGCATGTCGGAGACGACCAGCACCGTTCCGAGCGAGAGCATCGCGAGGCCGAGAGCCGCGAGTCGGCCGGCAGGCAAGCCGACCAGCGCCCCGACGGCGACGCCGCTCAGCAGTGCGAGGGGCAGGGTGAGCCAGATGGGCCACATATAGGTGCCCGCGAGGATGCCGGCGACGTACGCGCCGACCGCAAACGCCGCGCCCTGACCGAGCGAAAGCACGCCCGAGAAACCGATCGTCACGTTCACGCCGTACACCGAGACGAGGTAGACGCAGATGAGAAGCACCACGTACGCCGGGTACGACATCGGTCCGGAGATGACCAGGATGGTGAGTGCGGCGATGACCATCGCGAGTCCCTGGACGGACGGCATCACGGCGACCCGGCGAAGCGGCGCCGGCAGTCGATCGAGCACGCGGTCGAGGCCTCGGTTGACAGCATCCTGCACCGCATAGCTGCCGGTGCGGAGGTTCTCTTGGAAACGCGCCATTTCAGACCTCCCGGACCGGCCGCGAGCCGAAGATCCCGTGCGGCCTGACGACATAGACGAGGACGAGCAGCACGAAGACTGCGAGGTTGCCGTAGAGCGGCCCGATGTACACGGCGGCGCCCTGGCTCACCAGCCCGACCACCACGCCGCCGATGACGGCGCCCGGGACGCTGCTCATCCCGCCCATCGAGACGGCGACGAAGCCGTAGAACAGGAAGAAGATGCCCAGGTTGGGCATGAGGATCTGCGAGGACGCCACGAGGTATCCGGTGATCGCCGCGATGACGGCCGAGATGAGCACGGTGATCTGCGACGCACGTGCCCGCGAGATGCCCAGGGCCTCCGCACCTCGTACGTCCTGCCCGACGGCGCGAAGCTCGCGGCCCACGCGGGTCCGACGATAGAACACGAGCAGCGCCGCTGCGACGAGCAATAGCACGGGCAGGGTCGCCAGCTCCGCCCACGAGACGCGGAAGCCGAGGAAAGTGAAGGGCGTGGACGGGATGCCGAATGGGAAGTACGTTGCCTCTCCGCCCGCCGGAATGGCGAGGATCTCGGTCAGCACGATGCTGACGCCGAAGGTCGAGAGGATCCACGAGACCGCGGAGCCCGACTGGACGAAAGGCCGGATCGCGACGACTTCCGTGACGAGCGCCGCGATGAGCAGGGCTGCGAACCCGAAGAGGAAAGCGAGCCACACCGGCACGCCCGCTGCCGCGCTCAGCAGGATGACGATGGGAGCGAGCACGACGAGCTGGCCATGGCCGAAGTTGATGACACCTGTCGTCAGATGGAGCACCGCGAATGCGACGGCGATCAGGCCGTATATCGCCCCCTGAGAGAGCCCGGGCAGCAGAATCGACTGGATGAACTGGTCCATGTATTCGGGTTCCACCTCGAAGTCGACGATGACGGGAAGCGGTTTTAAACTATATAAAGATTAGAGGATTTGCAACCTCATCCCTTTCACCGTTGAGGACGGACGATGACGACCGAAACCCCCGAAGCCAGGCAGCTCTCCACCACATCGCGACGAGCGATCGAAGAGACCTGGCGCTCGCACGGATTCCACACCGACGAGCGGCTCGGCTGGATGCTCGAACACCGCGCCCGGACCATGCCCGACCGGATCGCGGTGATCACCCGGACGCGACAATTCAACTACGGGGAGCTGCAGCAACGCGCGTTGGCGGTCGCGTGCACCCTGGTCGCCCACGGAGTGCGGAGCGGAGACACGGTCTGCTGGATGCTGCCGACGGACGCCGAAGCGGTATGGGTGGCCTCGGCGATCTGGCGCATCGGCGCGGTCAGCAGCCCGATCGTCCCGATCTACGGCGCCCGCGAGCTCGCCGCGGTGGTCGAGCAATCCCGTCCTGTCGCCGTGATCACGAACGCGCTGGTACGAGGACGGCGCCTTCCGGAAGAGTTCGATGCGGTGCTCGCCAAGGTCGGGCACGAGCCTCGCGTGCGCCTGCTCGCAGAAGGCGCCCACGCGGGCTGGCTCGACGCTGAGGGCGACGGATCGGGGACGCTGCCACCGACCGTGGAGCCCGCTCCAGCAGACGCCCCGTCGCTCATCCTCTACACGTCGGGGACCGAGGCGGCGCCGAAAGGGGCGGTGCACTCCACCGCCGGACTCATGCACGAACTGCGTTCCTGCGTCACGGAGTGGGGCATCACCTACCACGACCGCATGTTCATGGCCTCCCCCATGACCCACATCACCGGCCTGCTGCAGGGATTCCTCATCCCGACGCGCGTAGGCGGCGCATCGATCCTGATGGACCGATGGGACGCCGCCGAGGCCGTCCAACTCATCGAACGTCACGGCGGCACCTATATGGCCGGCGCGACGCCGTTCCTTCGTGAACTACTGGCGGCGTACGCGGCATCCGGTCGCACAACGTCGAGTCTTCGCCAGTATTGCTGCGGTGGCGCGGCCGTACCGCCCGAACTGATCCGGGACGCCGACGGTCTTGGCATCGCGGCATATCGCGCATGGGGGATGACGGAGCTGCCCACCTCAACGCTCGCCAACGAACTCGACCCGCTGTGGGCACGAGCCGAGACGGACGGCCGCCTCGCACCGGGCGTGGAGCTGCGGGTCGTCGACGACGGCGGCCGCGACCTCGAGCCCGGCAATGAGGGGAACCTGCTTCTGCGCGGACCGGAGATGATGTTGGGCTATGTGCGGGCGGACACTGCTATGGGGGCGATCAGCGAGGATGGCTGGTTCACAACGGGAGATGTCGGATGCCTCGGGACCGACGGGTACGTACGCATCAGCGGCCGGACCAAGGACATCATCAATCGCGGCGGCGAGAAGTTCAGCGTGCGCGAGATCGAGGACCACCTGCGCGCCCATCCTCGCATCGAGGCGATCGCGGTCATCGCAGTTCCGGGCGGGCGACTCGGCGAACGCATCGGCGCCGTCATCGTCGGTGGGGAGGACGTCACTGCCGCGGCGCTCGCGGACTTCATGACCAGCCGCGGCGTCGCGAAGCAGAAGACGCCAGAGCTCGTCGTCGTCGTCGAGGCAATCCCGGTGAACGCCACCGGCAAGCCCGACAGACGCGCCATGCTCGCCCTGTTTGACGGCAGGTGACCGCGGCGCCGCTCGACCGACTCGATGCCGCGCGGCGGCGACACAGCCGGGGCATTGGCAAGTTGGCATCCGCATGACCTGACCGCGCGAACGTCGCTGAGTGTGGCTCAAGGGCGGAGACGGACGGAGCTACCTCGACCTACGGTGGGCAACATGCCCACGGTAGGGACGGCGGATCCCAGCCGCTTGTGCCCGCATGCCATCAGCGGCATGATCTCAGACTCGCGGAATTCCGCGAACTGAGGCGGAATCTCCGTTCGATGAAGTCCGGCACCTGGGCGCGGACGCTCGCCTCTGAGGCGGTGGAATCGCAGCCAAATGTGGGCATGGCGTGGGCACTCTGTGGTTACGCAAATGGAAAAACCCCTGATCATCAGGGGTTTTTCTGGCGGTGACGGTGGGATTTGAACCCAAAGAGGTTCGATCCATTTCAACCCGTCTCAACCGAGAACCGCGGAATTACGCGGCTTGCGACCGCCGAGGATCTGCTGCCGTTCCCTCTGGACCCGTACCAATCGTGATCGTCCGTGGGCACCATGTGGGCACGTGTTCCCCGCGCGCGCGAACTCGTGTGACGAATCGGACGACGTATTGTCTTGTCCGCTAAGCGTCTCACCACACCTCATCTGAAGGCAACAACACCCGAGCGCCTGAGTCGCGCCTCGGCCATCCAGAACGCAGGGACTCGAGGGCTCGGTCCGCTTACGAGGACTCCGCGCTTGCAGGGTGAAATCGGCATTCCGTTCCCCCTGTCTCCACGACCGCGGACTGCGGCGCAACCCCGCGGATCGGCAGCCTCCACCAGCCGATTCCTTGCTGCCGTGGGCCGCACTCCACACCTTGCATGCACTTGGGGAGCGCACCGAATCGGCATCCTCGAAATTCTTTTGGGCGTCTGGCGTAACCTGCCCGAAAACCGCTGCGGAACTGAGCAATGCACCGCGGGGGGCGGGCATCAGGTGCTCCAGGCACCTGAGGGCCGGGACTGGGGTGTCGCCTACGGTCGCCCGCGCTGGGCTACCTCTCCGAGCCACTCCAGGCTGGGTTTGGGCGTACGAGCGAAGGTGGTGCGGTCGACGGCGATGAGCCCGAACGTCGGTTCCCAGTGGCCCCACTCGAAGTTGTCCAGCGCGCTCCAGTGCAGGTAGCCGCAGACGTCGAGTCCGTCGTCGATGGCGTCGAAGAGGTGGCGGAGTGCCTCGAAGGTGTAAGCGATCCGCCGGGTGTCGTCGGCGGTGGCGATGCCGTTCTCGGTGACCAGGATCGGTACGCCGCTGGTGACCTCCCACGCGTGTCTGACGGCGATGCCGAGTGCGTCCGGGCGATAGGGGGTGCCGACGAGGGTGTTGTCGGGGCTCGGTGGATTCGGGACGAGTCCGTTGTCGTCGACGGCCTGCGTGGAGTACGCCTGCACGCCGACGAAGTCGTCGCCACGGGCGGCCTCTAGGAACACATCCTCGCGCGCGTAACGCTCCGTTCGGAGGCGCTGCTCGTTCTCGGGTGCGGCGGCGTACAGGGCAAGGTTCGCGATCGTCCACCCGACCGCCGCGGTGGTGTGCTCCCGGACGATTGCTCGAGCGGCGTGGTGCGCCTCGACGAGGCGCTGCGTGGCGGCCGGAGTGGGAAGGGGCAGGACGAAGCCGCCCTCCTGCATCGTCGGAGTGTCCATCTCGGGCACGGCGTCGCTGTTGATCGCGCCCGCCATGAGCATCATGAACGCGAACATGTTCGGCTCGTTGATGGTGCACACCCACGGGACGTCGTGGAGGATGTCGCACACGCGGGTGACGTACGCGCTGAAGCGCTCCAGGGCAGTGTCGCCGAGCCATCCGCCTTCTTCGATGAACCAGCGTGGGCTGGAGAAGTGGTGCAGGGTCACCACCGGAGTGAGGCCCAGACTCAGCGCGGTGTCGATCATGCGACGGTAGTGCGCGAGCTCCGCGAGCGAGAATGCTCCGGGTAGCGGTTCGACCCGTGCCCACTCGATGCCGAACCGATACGCGGTCAGCCCCGCGTCAGCGAGAAGGCGCATGTCTTCTTCGTAGCGGTGGTAGCTGTCGACGGCGTCGCCGCTGGGGTTGAAGTGCGGCATCCGCTGCTCATACACCCACCAGTCACTGTTGAGGTTGTTCCCCTCGATCTGGTGGGGCGCCGTCGCCGCTCCCCACAGGAATGCTGCGGTCGATGCTTCAGTCATTGGTCGTCCTTCGGTGTCGATCGGCGGTCTGGGCCGCGCCCGTGTCAGTCGTTGATGCGGAGCGTCGTGCTGAGCTTGGCGTTCGAGTCGCCGCCGACCCAGACGTCGATAGTCGTCGCGTCCTGCACGGTTCCGCGTGTGACGGCGCTCCAGTAGCGAAGCTGCTCGGGCCCGAGAGGGAATGTGAGGGTGCGCTGCTCCCCCGCGGCCAGTGTGATGCGCTGGAATCCTTTGAGTTCCCGCACCGGTCGGGAGGAGGTGCCGTGGCGCTGGTGGATGTAGAGCTGCACGACCTCGTCCGCGGTCCGGTTCGACGAGTTGCGTACCGTGCACGATGCTGATGCCGTGTCACCGACCGCGATCTCTTCTTGGTCCAGCTGCAGGTCGGTGTAGTCGAAGTCGGCATAGGACAGGCCGTGTCCGAACGGGTACAGCGGAGTGCTCTCCCCCTCGAAGTAGCGGGAGCCCTGGCCCTCCGGCTGGAAAGTGCGCAGGTGCGCGTATGCGAGGGGAACCTGCCCGGCGTGACGCGGCCAGGTGAAGGGGAGCCGGCCGGCCGGCGACACGTCGCCGAGGAGCACGGCCGCGACCGCGTCCCCGCCGCGCGTGCCGGGATACCAGGCCTGCACGATGGCCGGAACGTGCTCGTCCGCCCACCGCAGATCCAGTGGCCGGCCCGAGACGACGATGAGCACGACGGACGTGCCGGTGGCGGTGATGCGCTGAAGCTGCTCGAGCTGGCGTCCGGGCAGGTCGAGCGTAGCGGTGGAGGCCTTTTCGCCCGCCTGGTTCTGGCGTTGCCCGACCACGACGATGGCGACGTCAGCGGATGCCGCGAGCTCGACCGCCCGCGTGATCTCGGCCTCGTCATCCCAGTCGGCGGGAGTCGCGGCGACAGTCGGGTCAGCCCTGTCGAACTCCGATGGGAACACCCGTTCCGTGATCCCGGCGCCCGGTGCATAGGTCACGGTCACGCCGGGGAGACGGGATCGCAGCCCATTGAGGATGGTGACGGTCTCGGCGGTGTCGTGGTCGAATACCCACGGGCCGAGCTGGTCGCGCTTGCTGTCGGCGAGCTGACCGATCACGGCGATCGAGCCGAGCGCAGCGGCGTCGAGCGGGAGTGCGCTGCCCGCGTTCTTGAGCAGCACGATCGAGCGCTCTGCGGCGGTGCGAGCGAGCTCGCGGTGGGCCGTCGCGTCCAGCACGGCGGCGGTAGCGTTCTCGTCGACGAAAGGGTTCTCGAAGAGCCCGAGCCGGAACTTGGCCTGCAGCACGCGACGAACCGCGTTGTCGACGGCGTCCTCGCTCACGAGGCCGTCGGCGACCGCCGTGGGCAGATTCGCGAAAGCCGCGTCGGACATCGCCATCTCCATGTCGAGGCCGGCGTTGACGGCTCGTGCGGCGGCATCCGTCTGATCTGCGGCGAAGTGCTGGGTCTCGAGCGAACGGACGGCGCTGGCATCCGAGACGACGAAGCCTTCGAAGCCCATCTCCTGTCGGAGCACGTCTGTCAGGAGCCACCGGTTGGCGGACGCCGGGACGCCGTTGAGGTCCATGTAGGCGCTCATCACGTTGACGGCTCCTGCGTCGATTGCCGCCTGGAACGGCGGGAGGTATACGTTCCACAGTTCGGCGTCGGAGATCTCGGCATCGTCGTAGTCGCGGCCGCCGCGGGCGGCGCCGTAGCCGGCGAGGTGCTTCGGGCCGGCAAGGACGCGGTCGGAGCCGAGGTCGCTTTGGAAGCCGCGCACCTGCGCGGCCGCCATTGCGGAGCCGAGGACGGGGTCTTCCCCGGCGCCCTCCACGATGCGACCCCAGCGCGGGTCTCGGGCGATGTCGATCATCGGGGCGAAGGTCCAATGGATGCCGGAGGCCCGGGCTTCCCGCGCTGCGACAGCCTGCACGGCCTCGACGAGGTTCGTGTCCCAGCTGGCGGCGAGACCCACCGGAACGGGGAAGATGGTCCGCAGACCGTGGATGACATCGAAGCCGAACAGCAGCGGGATGCCGAGGCGTGTGTTCTCGACGGCGATGCGCTGCAACCGGTTGATGGTCGCCGGGTTGGTTACGAACAGGGCGGAGCCGACGAGACCATCGCCGGTCGCGGCCTCCACCATCTTCGGCTGCTCGAGGAACATGCGGTGCTCCGGCGGCAGGGATTCGATGTCGAAGCCCTCCGGCAGTTCTGGAGCTCCGAAGTAGAAGTACTGGGTGAGCTGCCCCGCCTTCTCCTCGATGGTCATCTGCGAGAGCAGGTCGGCGATGCGGTCTTCGGGGGATGCGGTGGCATCGCGGTAGAGCGGGGTGGTCATGTGTTCCTCAAATGTAGGCACGACGGCGCGGTGTGGCTCAGGCGGTCGACGCCGACTCGGCGGTCGGCGCGTAGTGGATTTCGCGAAGCTCGATCTGGCCGGTCAGCGCCTGAACACCGAAGACCCGGCCAGTGAAGCCGCCGGTTACCTCGGTGGACAGGTATCGGCCGTCGAACGCGCCGAAGACACGCTCGGCACCTTCGACGATGACCGCGAGCTCGATGAGGTCGGGTTCGAGTGAAACGCCGTGTGGAAGGACGGGGGCGGGTATCGCGCGGATCCGGAGTGTGGGGACGACCCCCGCCGGGATGTCGTGGCGGCCCACGCTGTGCTCTATAGGGCCGACCGCCAGAGTCGCCTCGACGGTGGATCCGTCGTAGGTCAGCCCGTACCAGTTGCGGTCGTCGATGAGCAGCAGGAAGCGTCCGGTGCCGGCTTCGGCGGTGAACTGTGCCGACGCTGTCCATACGAGATCGGTGGCGCGGGCCGCGATCAGGGCGCGCCCTTCACCGGCATCCGCATCGATGAGGAGTCCGCCACCCGTCCTCGGGCGCGTGAAGGATGCCGGGAATCTTCCGACGCCGAGCCAGCGCGGGTGCAGATCAGAGCCAGCGAAGTGGTCGGCGAACGAGCGGTCGACCGGCGGAACGGCGAAACGGGTCTCGTCGACGACGGGCCAGCCGTCGATCCAGTCGATGCCGACAAGGAACGACTCGCGTCCGTTCACGTGGAAGCCGGGTGTCTGTCCGCGCGGTCGCACGCCCAGGTGGGCGGCCGCCCATGTGCCGTCGGCGAGTTCGATCAGATCCGCGTGTCCGGTGTTCTGGACGGGGTGTGCAAGGCTCCGATGCGTGAGGAAGGGGTTGTGCGGTGCCGCTTCGAACGGGCCATCGAGCGTACGTGCGCGGGCGATCGTGGCGGCGTGACCGCGCTCGGTGCCGCCCTCGGCGAGCAGCAGGTACCACCAGTCGGCGATGCGGTACAGGTGCGGGCCCTCGGGAAAGGCCAGCCCGCTGCCCTGCCACAGCTGCCGCGGCGGCGCAAGGAGTGCACCGGTGGTGGTGTCGATCGGGGCGGACTGGATGCCGGGCTGCTCGGGGTTGAGGGAGCACCAGGTGACGTGGGCGATGTCGTCGTCGTCCCAGACGATGTCGGGGTCGATGCCGATCGCGCCGGCGATGTGGACCGGGTCCGACCACGGTCCTGCTGGGTCGCTGGTGTGGATCAGGAAGTGGCCGCGGCCGAGTGGGATGTCGTTGACGTTGGTGCCGATGATCCAGAACGTGCCGTTGTGATGGCGGATCGTGGGGGCGAAGATTCCTGCGCTGGGGTACCCACGGTGCTCAGCGATCTGGCTTTCGCGGGTGAGTGCATTGCCCACAAGCGTCCACGTGACAAGGTCGGTGCTGACATGGATCGGGATGCCGGGCAGGTACTCGAAGCTCGAGCTGACCAGGTAATACGTGTCACCGACCCGGCAGATCGATGGGTCCGGGTAGAAGCCCGCGAGGATGGGCTCGGATGCGGTCATGATGACTCCATTCCAGGGGCGGCGACGCTGATCGCGGGGACCGCGGCGGCGGCAGTGACGTGCAGCGTGAGGGATGCCTCGCCGTGGCGTGTGGATGCCGCGTGGATGGTGACCGGACCGTCTTGGGCAGTGCCCCGGATGATGGCGATCGCGCGGCCACGGTGCGTGGTGGTCTCGTCGTCGACGAACCTGCCTGTCGTTTCAGGTGCGGCGCTGCCCAGGGCGGTGAGCGTCCCAGGGCCGGCGACGCTCACCGCGATCCGATCCTCCGAGCCGACGTCGACGATGCCGTCTTCGTCGGCGAGTTCGAGCCAGATGTAGGCGAGGTCGTCCGGACTGGACAGTTCGTCGGTCTCGGCACGCAGCCGCAGTCGCGGGGCACCGGCGGATCGCAGGGTGCTGCGGCCGGTCTCGCGACCATCGCGGTAGGCGACGGCGGTCAGCTCGCCGGGTTCGTACTGGGTGCGGAACCGGGCGACGTAGCTGCTACGGGGGCCGGATTTGCGGCGCCCGAGGGAGCGTCCGTTCAGCAGCAGCTCCACCTCGTGGTCGGCGGAGTAGACCTCGACGTCGGCGAGGCCGGTGTGGCCGCGCCAGGACCAGCTGGGCAGCGCATCGGACGACAGCCAGGGGGTTCTGTTGGGGCGCTGTCCTGTCTTGTCCAGCGGCCGCACCGCGATGCCCGGCCGCTGGCTGATGCCCCATACGGCCTGGGCGAGGAGCAGAGCCGCGCCCGGGGTTCCGGTGATGTCGAAGACGCCGCACCCGGCCAGAATGCCCGGGTAGGGCTTGGCGATGCCGCCGGTCTCGGCACCGTAGGTCCAGTAGCCCAGGCCCACTTCGCCGAGATAGTCCCACCCGGTCCACCCGAAGTCGCCGATGACTCCCGGCACAGACGTGACGCGCTGCCAGATGGCGGGAAGATCGCCGGGCATCGACTCGGTGCCGACGATGACCCGGTTCGGATACCGACGCCGAGCGCCGACGTAAGAGGCGAAGCCGTAGTTGTATCCCGCGATATCGACTGCGGCGAAGACATCCCGGGTGGCCTTGTCTGCCGCGGGAAGCTTCGAAGCCAGCACCATAAGCCGACCCATCCTTGCCGTCACCTCGTTGGCGAGCGTGCTGGTAGCGGGCCGGCGTTCCGGCGGGACATCCCCCCCGTGCGCGGAGGTCTTGCCCCGGGCGGCCATCATGGCCAGCAGCGGGTTGACGGCGATCGTGGTGGGACGCGTAGGATCGGCGTCGGCGAAGTACGAATGGATCTGCTGGGCGAGTTCCACACCGTCCTCGGTGGCCGACTCGGCGATCTCGTTGCCGATCGAGTAGATGATCACCGAAGGGCGATTGCGGTCCTTTGCGATCATCGACGCAGCGTCATCGCGCCATTGCGCACGGAACCGCTCGGCGCCGTCGTGCGGAGTCTTCGGGCGGAACCAGACATCCGTCAGCTCATCCATGACGTAGAGCCCGAGCTCGTCACACGCGTCGAGGAATGCCCGCGAGAGCGGGTTATGGGCGCTGCGAATGGCGTTGTAGCCGGCCTCCTTGAGCAGCCGTGCTCGGCGCCGCTCGGCCGACGCGAACGTGGCCGCCCCGAGGGGCCCGTTGTCGTGGTGCACCGCAGTGCCCCGCAGCAGCACCCGTTCGCCGTTGATGCGTAGACCATGCCGCGCATCGACCTCCACGGTGCGCAGGCCGGTGCGGATCAGCCGTTCGTCGGCCGTCTCCTGGTCGATGACGAGGCGCACGCGCACGTCGTACAGGTGCGGTTGCTCGGCCGACCACAGCTTTGCGGAAGTGATGGGGACCTCGACCGTGGTCGCGGCATCCGTCACCTCCGCTTCGCTGCGGGCAACGGCCTGGCCATCGTCCTCGAAGTCGACGATCACCGTGGCGCCCGAAGGCACCACGCCATCGACGTGGATCGTCACCTGAACCGTCGCGTCGGTGTGGGTGGGACCGGTGCGCACGGTTCGAGTCACGATGCGCACGCCATCCGGGGCGATGGCCACGGCACCTGCCGACACCAGCCATACCGGCCGGTAGATGCCCGAACCCGTGTACCACCGGCTGTTCGGAGCGGCGCTGTTGTCGACGTGCACCTCGATTTCCGCACTCTGACCAGGGGCGATGCTGGCGAGCGCTGCGGTGAATTCGCGGTATGGGCTGTCGTTGCGGGCAACCTCCCTGCCGTCGACCGTGACGCGGGTGACTCCGTAGACTCCCTCGAACCGCAGCGAGTATTCCCGTTCGTTCGCGTCGTCGGGGGCAGGCCACACCTTGCGGTAGCGATATACGCCGCCGGGGAAAAAGCCGCCATGGTTGCCGGTGCCCGCGGCGGCGGATCTAGCTTCTCCGATCATCGCATCGTGGGGCAGTCGCAACTCCGCGCCGGTTGCATCGTCGCCGCGGTAGAAGGTCCATCCATCGGTGAACAGGCTCGTGGTCATGGTTCAGCTCCGTCGTGGGAAGGCTTCGAGAGTGGTCAGAGCGGCCGATCCTCAGCGGACGCTCTTCACCTTCCACTGCACGAGGATGCCCGCGACGACGGTGAGCACCGAGGCGACGATGAACAGCAGCCCATAGTTCTTGTCGGTGCCGCTGACGCCGATGATGATCAGCGGTGCGGCCAGTAGAGGTGCGACCGCCTGCGCGATGGATGTCGAGTAGCCGTTGATCCCCAGGAACCGACCGGCATCCGTGTCCTTCTCGGGCAGGACATTGAGCACCAGAGCCTGGTCGACAGCCGAGAAGACGCCGAGGGCGACACCGGTGAAGGCGGAGCCGAGGAGCAGCACCGCGAAGTTGCTTCCACCGATCGCCAAGGTGATCGCACCGACGGTGTAGACGATGCCCGAACCGAGCACGAAGATCTTGCGACGGCGCAATTTGTCGGAGAGGAAGCCGCCCAGCAGTGCGCCGACGCCGGTGACTACGAGGCTGACCATCGACATGATGAGGATGATCCCGCCGATATCGGCGACCTGACCGTCAGGACTGAGCCGCGATGCGAAGAAAAGCGACGTGAACGTGGTGGTGAAAGTGACACCCGTCATGAACATCAGGCGGGCTAGCCAGTTCCACGCGAAGTCAGGGTAGCGACGCGGGTTGAACACCATGCCGCGAAGGACCTTGCCTGCACTGAGACGCTCGGCGAACACCGCGTCGCGTGTGTCTCGCTCCGGGACGAAGAGGAACCAGCACAGCAGCGCGACCACGCCGACGGCACCGGGAACCAGGAACACCAGGTAGTTGTTGCCGATGAACGCACTCGCCAGCCCCACCCCGACAACAGGTGCGACCATCTGGACGAATCCGCTCAGGCCGGCGACGCGCCCATACTGCACCTCTGGCAGACGGTCCGCCTGCGACTGAATGAGCGAGTTCATGGCGCTGCTCCAGCCGATCGAGGTGATGATCCACCCCACGAGAAGTACCGGCACTGTGCCGGCGGTGGCGATGACCACAAGACCGAGCAAGCCGATGATGCCACCCCCCAGTGCGAACTGGCGGCGTCGCCCCAGTCGCGACCGGGTGCGGTCGCTCCAGGTACCGACCAGCGGACCGGTGATCGTCGTGACGAGCGCAGCGATGCCGATGATGTAGCCGAGGATCTCGACGTTCGACGGGGCGAGCTCCTGGACGCGGAGGGAGAGGGAGAGGCCGATCGGCGCGACCAGGGCGACATAGGCGCCGAACATGCCGACCAGCAGCAGCGTGATCCACTTCTTGGATACGGGGGTGCGAAGCGTTCCGGTAGCGGTGTTCTCGGCTTGAGTGTCTGCAGCGAGCGCCTGCTGGGCAGGCGAGGTGGCAGCGCCGGGTGCGGCGGCGTTTGGGTTATCCGACATGAGGACTCCTTTGTCATCGGGGCCGGATGCCCGGCCAGTCAAGTGGATCGATTTCGGGGTAGGTCAGTTACCACGTGACAACCTGAGTAGACCACGAGCGGTTATCACGTGTCAACTAGCGATTGTCACGAGATAACGCGCTAGACTGCGACCAACGTGCAGAGGGGGACGACATGGCGGCGACAAGTGCGGATGTGGCGCGGCACGCAGGGCTCTCCCGCGCAACGGTGAGCCAGGTTCTGAATGGTCATGCCGACCGATTCGCTGCCGACACGGCGCAACGCGTGCTCGAGGCTGCCAAGGAACTCGGCTACCAGCCCTCCACAGCCGGTCGCATGCTGCGCACCGGTACCAGCGACTTCGTGGTCGCACTGGTTCCGAACACCACGTTCGGTGGCAATCTGCAGGACATCTTCGACGCCGCGACCGAGCTCCTGGCCCGGAAGGGTCTCACGCTCGTGCTGCGACTGTCGACGCAGTCGCCCTCGTCGCTCGACCGGATATTGGCCGGGATGAAGCCGCGCGCCGTCCTGTCGCTCCAGCCGTTCACGGACGCTGAGCGGGCCGTCTTGGTCGAGCGGGATATCCCCGGCTTCGACACCGCAGAGGGCGGAGACCTCAACGACGCGATCGGGCGCATCCAGGCCGAACACCTGGTCAGCCGCGGATATCGACGGCTCGCGTTCGCACACCTTCGCGACAACAGGGAAGATCCCTACGGCACCGACCGCGAAGTCGCCGTGGCGGAAGTGTGCTCCGCCGCCGGGCTTCCCGCGCCGACCGTCATCGGCCTCGGGATCGATCTCGACGACGCCGGCGCCGCGCTCGACCTTCTGGAGCCGGGATACGGGGTCGCCTGTTACAACGATGACATCGCGATTACTCTCCTCACGGCGGCCGGGCTTCGCGGATGGCGGGTTCCGGATGACATCGGACTCATCGGGATGGATCACACACCGCTCTCGCGCGTAACCAACCCGCGCCTTACGACCGTCGGCTACGACCTGACAGCGGTCGCCCACATGACCGTGGCCGCGGCTCTCGGCGCTCTCGGCCAGTCCGACGTGCCCCCGATGGCCGATATCAACCTTCGGGTCATACCGGGCGACTCGGCCTGAGGCCCGGCGTGACTTCGT
Organism: Microbacterium sp. ZW T2_14; assembly: GCF_044987405.1. Taxonomy (NCBI): domain Bacteria; kingdom Bacillati; phylum Actinomycetota; class Actinomycetes; order Micrococcales; family Microbacteriaceae; genus Microbacterium; species Microbacterium sp. ZW T2_14. The sequence goes on from NZ_JBJDRK010000001.1 coordinate 169,914, forward strand.
CCGGCCTTCTCCGGATCGGCGTGCTCGGGGCCGCGCGCATTGTGAAGGGCGCACTGCTGACGCCGACTCATCAGATGACGGGAGTGGAGGTGACCGCGATCGCGGCCCGCGATCGCGGTCGCGCTTCCGCCTACGCCGCGACAAGCGGCATCCGTCATGTTCACCAGTCATACGATGCGCTGCTCGCCGATCCGGACGTCGACGCGGTCTATGTCCCGCTCCCTGCCGCGCTGCACGCGGAATGGACGATCGCCTCGGTCGAAGCCGGGAAGCACGTTCTCTGCGAGAAGCCGTTCACCAGCAATGCCGCCGCCGCACAACGTGTCGCCGACGAGACCTCCGCATCGGACCGAGTCGTCATGGAGGCCTACCATTCCCACTTTCACCCGCTGTACGGGCGGTTGCGGGAGATCATCGCCTCAGGTGAGATCGGCCGCGCGCGATCCGCGCGCGCCGCGTTCTGCGTCCCGATTGCTCCCGGCCGCGACATCCGTTGGAATCCGGACCTGGGTGGCGGCGGCCTGCTCGACGTGGGGTATTACCCGGTACGCGCGCTCACTGAGCTGTTCGGCATCGCACCCGCGGTCACGGATGCGCGAGCCTGGCCACGCGGCGATATCGACCGGCGCATGGAGGCAACCATGCGCTGGGACAGCGGCATGACTGGGCAGATCGTGTCCTCCATCTGGTCACGCAGCCTCATCTCCATGGGGCTGTCGGTGTGGGGGGACGAGGGCACCATGCGTGTCTCATTCCCGTACCACCCGCAGATGGGGACTCGCATCACCGTCAAGGCCGCTCACGGCAGTCGCCGTGAGCGCACCGAACAACGCTCGACCTACTCCTATCAACTCGAGGCGTTCCGCGACGCTGTGCGCGGAACGATCGCGGTGGAAACTACTCCCGCGGCCGCTGTTCAGCAGATCCGCACTCTCGACGAGATCTACACCGCCGCGGGGATGAGTCCGCGAAACGCGTAAGCCCGGCGGCGCTAACACCCATGGGGGCGGCGTGGGGCAGATCGCTCAAGAATGCCGCCTCGGCATAGCCCAACCCGGGTGAACGTCTGTGAAAGGCACTCGAGAGCGGAGACGGAGGGATTTGAAACCTCGGTCTCCGGTGGGCAACATGCCCACGTGAAATCGTGTGGGCAAAGTGTGGGCACGGCCGACCTCGACGACAATCCGACGTCCCTCCCGATCCTTCTCAGGCTGTCTGAGTCGGTCTCGTTCCCGCTCAACACGATCGCTCTCAACGGTCTCGTCTGCTCGGGAAAACCCCTGACCACGGCCATGCCCACATATGACACGGAACGAGACGGATCCAAAAGGAATGGGCCAGATCGAGGCTGTCCGAGAAGGACGTCGATCTGGCCCAAAATGGCGGTGACGGTGGGATTTGAACCCACGGTAGGGGGTTACCCTACACAACTTTTCGAGAGTTGCACCTTCGGCCGCTCGGACACGTCACCGCCGACAAGCTTACGACACGTCGACGGATGCCGCGAATCGGCGCCGAGCCTGCGGAATCAGCCGCGTTCGATGGCACCGCGGATCACGTCGACGACCCGCTCCGGCTCGTCGATCCCGACCGCGTACACGTACGTCGCCGTGAAGCCGACTCCCGCGAGCGACTCGGCGAGCGCCGCCACATCCGTGGAGGTCGACTCGGGGGTGATCGCAATCATGGCTGTCTTCTCGATGTCGTCGTAGTTCCGGCCGACGTCGTCGCAGTGGCTGCGCAGCACGTCGAGCTTGTGCGTGGGCAGGCCGCCGCCGCTCACACCGAGGTTGCAGGCATCCGCGTACTGCGCCACCAGACGGAGCGTCTTCTTCTCGCCGCCCCCGCCGATCAGCAGATACGGATGCGGGCGGCTGATGCTCTGCGGCGAATCCAGCGTGCGCTCCAGCTGCCAGATCGCGCCCTCGTACGGCCCCTCCGAGTCCGACCACATCTGCAGACAGATCTGCAGCGTCTCCTCCAGCTCGCGGAAACGCCGGGCGACGGGCGGGAACGGGAAGCCGAGCCCGCGACATTCCTGCTCGTTCCAGGCGGCGCCGATGCCGAGGCCCACCCGACCGCCAGACAGCACATTGAGCGTGGTGACCTGCTTCGCCAGCAGCGACGGATGGCGATAGATCACGCCTGAGACCAGGGCGTGCAGCATCGCCGTCTCGGTGTGGGCCGCGATGAACCCGAGGGTGGCGTACGCCTCGAGCATCTCGTGCTCGACCGGACCGAGACCCGGCAGCTGCCAGAAGTGGTCCATCACGGTGATGCGACGGATGCCGGCGGCCTCGGCGTTGCGCACGTGCTGGGCGAGCGCGGGCCCCAGGTGAGCGGCGCCGCTGCGCCAGGTGAAGTCGGCGATGTGAAGCCCGTAGTCCATGTGCATGCTCCGTCCGCGCGGCTCGGTCCGCTGCACGGTCAGGCTAACCCTCGCGCGCTTCACGCGTCGAGGAACGCCTCGTGGTGGTAGCCCTCCGGGTCCAGCACCGCGACGGTCGACTCCGGAACCTCGAGGAAGACGCCCGGAAGGTCGTTCAGCGGCTCCGACACGACCACCCGCGCGTGATCGCCGAAGAGCGAGAGCCGTTCAGCGTCGGGGTACATCGCCCGGATCGTGTGGACGTCGGCCGAGTGGAACAGCGAACGCGAGCGGCCCTGCGACGAGTAGCGGAACGCCCACAGCGTCTCGCCATCCGACACGGCGAGCGTGCCCTGCATGGGGAACGGCACGCCGGCGGCGTGGCCGACCTCCTCCACCCGGCGGATGGCGGCCCCGACCGCACCGATCGGATCGTCCGCGAGACCGAGGGTCAGCGCGAGGTGGAAGAGCACCTCGCTGTCGGTCGTGCCCTGCATCAGCGGATACAGCGACGGGTCGACGGCGAGCGCCAGCTCGCGCTTGATCAGGCCGAACTGCGAGATCGCGCCGTTGTGCATGAACAGCCAGTTGTCGTGACGGAACGGGTGGCAGTTCGTCTGCTGGATCGGCGGCCCCGCAGCCGCCCGCACGTGCGCGAAGAACAGCGGGCTCACGACGGCCCGGCTGATCTCCCGGAGGTTCTGGTCATTCCACGCCGGTTCGATACTGCGGAAGACGAACGGATGCCGCGGCCCCGCGGCATCCGTACCCGCGACGGGATACCAGCCGAACCCGAAGCCGTCGCCGTTCACGGTCTCGGCGCCCAGCGGCGAGTTCTCCGCCATCGCCACGACCGAGTGCTGCGCGTCGAGGATGAGGGCGGCCGGCTGGAGCGGCTCCCCCGTGTAAGCCAGCCAGCGGCACATCGCAGCTCCCGGGGTCGCCCGTCGACACCGCGGCGCGGCGCTGTCGCCATCGTAGGGCGGCGTTGTCGCCGGCCGATACCCCGCATCGGGCCAAGCCGCCCTCGGTGTCGTCCACCGGGTCTAGCGTGGGGCGGGTGACCGATCACGAGCCCGCCTCCGCGGCGACACCCACCTCTGCGCCGACGAGCCGCATGAGCACGGTCCAGCGCGCGGTGCTGTGGATCGCCGTGCTCGGATCCTTCGTGGCGTTCCTCGACGGCACGATCGTCAACGTCGCCCTTCCTTCGATCAGCGAAGAGCTGGGCGGCGGGATCACGACGCAGCAGTGGGTCGTCGACGCGTACCTCATCACACTCGGCGCGCTCATCCTGGTCGCCGGCTCCGTCAGCGATGCCTACGGCCGCGTCCTCGTGCTGCGCATCGGGCTCATCGGCTTCGGCATCGCGTCGATCGCCATCGCGGCCGCACCGACCGCCGAGTTCCTCATCGTCGCGCGGGCGGTCCAGGGGGCGGCGGGCGCGTTCCTCGTCCCGAGCTCGCTGGCGCTCATCACCTCCAACTTCACCGGCGCCGCGCAGAGCCGCGCGATCGGCATCTGGACCGCGATGACGACGTCCGCGATGATCGTGGGGCCGCTCATCGGCGGCATCCTCGTCGACCTGGTCTCCTGGCGGCTCGCATTCCTCATCAACGTGGTGCCGATCACCGTGACGCTCGTGCTGCTGGCGCGCGGCGGCTTCCGCGATTCGCGGCATCCCGATGCCTCGATCGACTGGATCGGCGCGGCCCTGTGCACGCTCGGTCTCGGCGGGATGGTCTACGCCCTCATCGAGCAGCCCAACCTCGGCTGGGGCTCCCCCGTCATCTGGCTCACGCTCGTGCTCGGCGCCGGCATGTTCACGGCGTTCATCCTCCGCCAGCGCACCACGCGGCACCCGATCCTGCCGCTCGACCTCTTCCGCGTGCGCAACTTCTGGACCGGCAACGTGGCGACCGCCTTCATCTACGGGGCGCTCGCCCTCAACGGACTCGTCGTCGTCGTGTACCTGCAGGAGGGCGCCGGGCTGCCCGCGACGCTCGCCGGACTGGCCAGCCTGCCCATGACCATCCTCATGATCCTGTTCAGCTCGCGCGTCGGCGCGCTCAGCGGCAGATGGGGTCCGCGGTTCTTCATGACCGTCGGCCCGATCACGATGGGGATCGGCGCACTGCTCCTCCTCACGACCACCACGGAGTTCTCGTACTGGTGGCAGATCCTGCCGAGCATGATCGTGATGGGTGCGGGCCTCGCACTCACCGTCGCACCGCTGACCTCCGCGATCCTCGGCGCGATCGAGCCGGAGCGCTCGGGCATCGCCTCGGCCGTCAACAACGCCGTCGCGCGCGTCGCCGGACTCATCGCCGTCGCCCTGCTCGCCACCATCGTCGGCGGCAGCCTCGACCTCGAGGGCTTCCACCGCGCCGCCATCGTCACGGCGACGCTCATGATCGCCGGAGGCGTCACATCGTTCCTCGGCATCCGCAATCCGGTACGGACTCCCGCCGCTTCGCCCTCACCCTGACGGACGACGGACGCCGCCACCGGCGGCATGGCTGGGTCTGGGCGCCGCGCCCTGCAAGACTGGCCGCATGGCCGTCATCGAGAACTCGAAAGTCACCATCGTCGGAGCCGGCAGCGTCGGCTCGAGCGCCGCGTACGCCGCGCTGATCCGGGGCTCCGCCCGCCACGTCGCGCTGTACGACATCGCGACCGAGAAGGTGGAGGCCGAGGTACTCGACCTCGCACACGGCACCCAGTTCACGGGCACGAGCGACATCATCGGCGGCAGCGACCTGTCGGTCGTCGAGGGCTCGCACGTCGTGGTCATCACGGCGGGCGCCAAGCAGGACCCGGGCCAGACGCGCATCGAGCTGGCCGGCGTCAACGCCGGGATCATGAAGAAGATGATGCCGCAGCTGCTCAGCGCCGCTCCGGACGCCATCTACGTCATCGTCACCAACCCCTGCGATGTGCTGACCGTGCTGGCCCAGGAAGACACCGGGCTGCCGTCCGAGCGCATCTTCGCGTCGGGAACCGTGCTCGACACGTCTCGCCTGCGGTGGAAGCTCGCCCAGCGGGCGGGCGTCTCGACCTCGAGCGTGCATGCCTACATCGTCGGCGAGCACGGCGACACCGAGTTCCCGCTGTGGTCGAAGGCGACGATCGGCACCGTCCCGGTCCTGGAATGGGTGACGCCCCGCGGCGACCGCCTCACGGTCGAGGAGCTCGACCAGATCGCCATCGACGTGCGCGATGCGGCCTACAAGGTCATCCAGGGCAAGGGAGCGACGAACTATGCGATCGGGCTGTCGAGCGCGCGCATCATCGAGGCGATCCTCAACGACGAGCGCGCGGTCATGCCCGTCTCGCCGGTGCTCCGCGGCTTCCACGGCGTCGACGGCGTGGCCCTGTCCGTGCCGTCGATCGTCAGCGCCGCGGGTGCCGTGCCGATCCGCGAGACGCAGTTCGACGCGCACGAGCTGGAGCTGTTCCACGCCTCGGCCGACGCACTGAAGCAGGTGGCCGACTCGCTGCGCGACTGACACTGAGATGAGGGGTTGCCGCGGCTCGCGGCATCCGTCATCGCCTGTCTCGTCGTGCATCGACGAGTCGGTGGGGACGTCGTGCGCACCGGTTCACAGGCGCGGCGGGAGAGCGCTCGCGACCCCGCTGACCACAGCGGCTGACTGACCGAGCGACGCCCCGCCCGCCGGCCGGGTCATGTCGTCACCTCGCCGTACGCTGAAGCCATGCCCGCTGCCAGACGCCCCACGCAGACCGCGCCCTACCGGTGCACCGAGTGCGGCTGGACCACGCTCAAGTGGGCCGGGCGCTGCGGCGAGTGCCAGCAGTGGGGCACGGTGGTCGAGGCCGCCGAGCAGACCGGCATCCTGCGTTCGATCACCCCCGTCGCCCCGGGCGCCGGTCGCACCGCGCAGCCCATCACCCGCATCGACACCGCCGACGCACCGCGGCGCACCAGCGGCGTCGGCGAGTTCGACCGGGTGCTCGGCGGGGGGCTCGTGCCGGGTGCGGCGATCCTGCTGTCGGGCGAGCCGGGGGTGGGCAAGTCGACGCTGCTGCTCGAGGTGGCGGCCCGCTCGGCCCACGCGGGACGGCGCGTGCTGTACGCGAGCGCGGAGGAGTCGACGGCGCAGGTGCGCCTGCGGGCGGAGCGCACGGGCGCCCTCCACGACGAGCTCTACCTGGCGAGCGAGACGGATCTCGCGACGATCCTCGGTCACGTCGACGAGGTCGCACCCGACCTGCTCATCGTCGACTCCGTGCAGACGGTGTCGTCGGCACTGTCCGAAGGCATGGCCGGGCATCCGTCACAGGTGCGCGAGGTGGCAGCCACGCTCATCCGCGTCGCGAAGGACCGCGGCATCCCCACGATCATCGTCGGGCACGTCACCAAGGACGGGTCGATCGCGGGCCCCCGCATCCTCGAGCACCTGGTCGATGTGGTGTGCCAGTTCGAGGGCGACCGGCAGACGTCCCTGCGCTTCGTGCGGGCGCTCAAGAACCGGTTCGGGCCGACCGACGAGGTGGGATGCTTCGACATGACCGGCGCCGGGATCGCCGAGGTGCCCGATCCGAGCGCCCTGTTCCTGGGACACGGCAGCACCGAGCCGGGCACCTGCGTGTCGATCGCCCTCGAGGGGCGTCGCGCGCTCCCGGTCGAGGTGCAGGCGCTGACGATCGACAGTAAATCGGGCAACCCGCGACGCATCGTGAACGGTGTCGACGCCGCGCGCGTGGCCACCGTGCTGGCGGTGCTCGAGAAGCGGATGAAGATCAAGACCTCTGATCAAGACGTGTACGTCTCGACGGTCGGAGGGGTGAGATTCGCCGAACCGGCGGCCGACCTCGCCATCGCGCTCGCCGTCGCCAGCGCAGTCGAGGGATGGACGATTCCGCGTCACATCGCCGCGGTCGGCGAGCTGAGCCTGGCCGGTGAGGTGCGGCCCGTCACCCAGGCGACGCAGCGGCGCAGCGAAGGCGCGCGTCTGGGGTATCGAGACGTCATCGACAACCGCTCAGGGTCGCTGGGCGGCGCCGTCAGCGACGTGCGGGCTCGATCCAAGGGCCGGCCAGGGGAAGACGTCCCCGAGTTCTGAGGTTCGCCGGGTCCGCTCAGCGACCCCGAGTCCGGCGCCGACGCGAAGGGTCGACGTACCCGAGCACGATGGGGAGCACCAGTCCGGACGCGCACACGATTCCGACGAGCAGGAAGTCCACCCGGCGAGTCTGCCCCGTCGACCCCGGGGAGGCAAGCCGCTCGCCCGGAGAGTCTGACTTCTGTCGCGCAGACGCCCACCCGGCGCATCAGGGGTTTGGGGCGCAGAATCGTCGTTCGGGGCGCACCGGACGCGCCCCGAACGGGCGCGACGCGCCCCAAACCCGGTGAGGGCTCGGCACCGGACGCGTCAGGCGTCGAGCGCGGCGATCAGGTCGGCGGGCGACGCCTGCAGCGGGTGGGGGCCGGCGATGTCGAAGAAGACGGTGGTGATCTCGTCCTCGTGCGCGCCGAGGAACGCGCGCAGCCATGCCGGCGACTGGAGTGCGACGCCGGGCGGCAGCGAGGCGGGCTTGTGCGCGGCATCGCTGAACAGCAGCAGCGCGATATCGCCGGTCTTCGGGTCGCGGTACGTCCACACCTCGCCGACGTCGAGCGGGTTGTCGCGATCGCCGGGGCGCATCAGCGGGGCGACCGTCGGACCGTGCCGCAGCGCGAAGGCGACGGCCGCCATGTCCTGCGTCTGCAGCGCGTCGGCGAGCTGGGTGTTGCGGAACTCCAGCGGTTCCTTGTTCTTGTTCGCGCGCTTCTTGCCTGCCACCCGTCCAGCCTAATCAGCGGTTCCGGCGTGATCGCCCCGCAGACCGCGTGGCAGAGCGGACCGATCAGGCGAGGAACCCGCGCAGCAGTGCCTCCGAGCCGGCGAGATGTTCGAGGATCGCCGCCTCCGCGGCATCCGGTCGCCCGGCGAGGATCGCAGTCACGATGCGCTCGTGCTGCACGTTGGAGTGCTCGATGTTGCGCGGCAGCAGCGGGAACGTGTCGAGCCACTCGTTGACGCGGGCCCGGTTCTCCGCGGCGAGCGCGACGAGCGACGGGATGCCGGCGAGCTCGGCGATCGACAGGTGCAGGAGCGTGTCGAGCCGGCGATAGTCGGTCTCGGATGCCTCGGCCACGACCTCGTACCGCGCCCACAGTTCGTCGCGCGCGGCGGCGTCGAGACTGCGGCCGGCGGCGGCGCGGGCGGCTCCGGCCTCGAGCACGCGACGCAGGCCCAGCACGTCCTCGAGCTCGGCCGCCGTCACGTCGCGCGGATGCGGCGGCTGCGGGAGCGGATCGGCGACGAACGTGCCGCCGTACCGGCCGCGCCGACGTACGAGGTAGCCGGTGTCGGCGAGCTCGCGGATCGCCTCGCGCACCGTGTCGCGGCTCACGGCATAGAGCACGGCGAGCTCCCGCTCCGAGGGCAGCGACTCCCCCGGCGCGACGACGCCGAGACGGATGGTCTGCACCAGACGGGCGACGGTGTCTTCGAGCGCATTGCCCTCGCGCACCGGCCGGTAGACGGCCCTGCGCACCTCGTGCAAGGGAGCGTCGGTCATCGCCGGGCCCCGGCATCCGTTCCGCAACTCCGCCTGAATCGTGCGTCAGGCCGCGCCGGGCGGCGGACTCGTGCGGCTGCCGTCATCAGGAGTTCAGCCCGAGGCGGAGTCGTGGCACGCGGGCTCGACATGGTCAGGCTCACAGCGGGGTGACGTACGCGTTGGTGATGCCGCCGTCGACGACGAACGCGGTGGCCGTGATGAACGACGCGTCGTCCGAGGCGAGGAACGCGACGGCGGCCGCGAGCTCCTCGGGCTCGGCGAAACGCCCCATGGGCACGTGCACGAGCCGGCGCTGCGCACGCTCGGGGTCCTTCGCGAACAGCTCCTGCAGCAGCGGGGTGTTCACCGGCCCCGGGCACAGCGCGTTCACGCGGATGCCCTGTCGCGCGAACTGCACACCAAGCTCACGCGTGAGGGCGAGCACGCCGCCCTTCGACGCCGTGTACGAGATCTGCGACGTCGCCGAGCCGAGCAGCGCCACGAACGACGCCGTGTTGATGATCGAGCCGCTGCCGGCCGGCACCATATGCCGCAGCGCCGCGCGCGAGCAGAGGTAGACGCTCTTGAGGTTGACGTCCTGCACGCGATCCCATGCGGGCAGCTCGGTGGTCTCGATCGAGTCGTCGTCGGCGGGCGAGATGCCCGCGTTGTTGAATGCGATGTCGATGCGCCCGAACTCCGCAGCGACGCCGTCGAAGAGGGCGTCGACCTGGGTCTCGTCCGCGACATCCACGGCGCGGAACACGCCGTCGACCTCATCCGCCGCGACTTCGCCGGTCGCCGGGTCGAGGTCGGCGATCACGACGCGCGCGCCCTCCGCGGCGAAGCGCCGCGCGGTCGCGAGGCCGATGCCGGAGGCACCGCCGGTGATGATCGCGACCCTGTCCTTCAGTCGCTGGGTCAGGTCCATGCTGTTCCTCTCATTCCGTCGCGAAGAAGACGTTCTTGGTCTCGGTGAAGTGCTCCGCTGCGTCGGGCCCGAGCTCCCGGCCCAGCCCCGACGCCTTCATGCCGCCGAACGGCGTCCAGTACCGCACCGACGAGTGCGAGTTCACCGAGAGCACGCCGCTCTTGACGCCGCGCGACACCCGCACGGCGCGGCCGAGGTTCTCCGTCCAGATGGAGCCGGCAAGACCGTAGGCGGTGTCGTTCGCGAGGCGGATCGCGTCCGCCTCGTCCTCGAACGGCAGCACGGCGACGACCGGGCCGAACACCTCTTCGCGCGCGATGCGGTCGTGCGGCTCCGCGAGCACGACGGTCGGCGCGAACCAGAAGCCGTCGCCCAGTGCCGGGTCGTCCGCAGCGGGCGCCGAGCCGCGGAACGCGACGTTCGCCCCGTCGAGGAATCCCGCGACGGTGGAGCGATGGGATGCCGAGATCAGAGGCCCCATGTAGGTGCCCTCGTCTGCGGGGTCGCCGACACGCCACGCCTGCACCGCCGGCTCGAGCAGCTCGAGGAAACGGTCGTACACCGAGCGCTCGACGAGGATGCGGCTGCGCGCGCAGCAGTCCTGTCCCGCGTTGTCGAACACCGCTCCCGGTGCGGCGGCCGCCGCCTTCTCGAGGTCCGCGTCGGCGAACACGATGTTGGCGCTCTTGCCGCCGAGCTCGAGCGTCACGGGCTTGAGCTCGCGGGCGCAGCCGGCCGCGACATCCGTCCCGACCGAGGTGGAGCCGGTGAAGACGACCTTGCGCACGTCGGGGTGCGAGACGAACCGCTGCCCCACGACAGAGCCCGACCCGGTGATCACCGTGAACAGGCCCTCGGGAAGCCCCGCTTCGAGGGCGAGCTCGCCGAGCCGGATCGCGGTGAGGGGCGTGAGCTCCGCGGGCTTGAGCACCACCGCGTTGCCCGCGGCGAGCGCCGGCGCGAAGCCCCACGACGCGATCGTCATCGGGAAGTTCCAGGGCACGATGATTCCGACGACGCCGTAGGGCTCGTGGAACGTCACATCCAGCCCACCGGCCACCGGGATCTGCTGTCCGCTGAGGCGTTCGGGGGCGCCGGCGTAGAAGTTCAGCACCTGGGCGACGTGCGACGCCTCCCAGCGGGCCGAGCCGATCGGGTGCCCCGAGTTCCGCACCTCGAGCTGCGCGAGCTCCTCCACATGCGCTTCGACGACGCGGGCGAACGCTCGTAGCGCATCCGCTCTGGCTACGGGCGGCAGCGACGCCCACGAACGCTGGGCGATGACGGCACGCGCGATCGCGGCATCCGTCTGCGCCTCATCCGCGCGCGCGATCTCGCGGATCGGCCGCGCGGTCGTCGGGTCGATGACGGTGAAGGTGGACGTCATGCGAGCACCCCGTTCGACGGCTGGGCGCGAGCCGTCCCGCGCGCCGTCGCTGAGCTCGTCGAAGCGCGCTCGCCCAACGACCGGGAAGCCGACTGGGTGCGTTTCGTCTCGCTCGTTCCTCGCTCGCTCAACGACCGGGGGCCTGACTCGGAACCTTCCGTCTCGCTCGTTCCTCGCTCGCTCGACGACCGGGGACCTGACTCGGAACCTTCCGTCTCGCTCGACGACCGGGAAGCCGACTCGGCATAGGCGGATGCCTCGGCCACGAGCCCCGCGAAGAGCCTGCGATCCTCGCGATTCTCCTCGGGGTGCCACTGCACGCCGAGGACGTACCCGTCGCCGTCGGACTCGAACGCCTGCACCAGGCCGTCATCGGTGCGCGCCGTGGCGACGAGCCCCGCGCCCAGCCGGTCGATGCCCTGGTGGTGGTAGCTGTGCACGTCGAGACCTCCGGCGCCCACGAGCTCCGCGAGACGCGACCCCTCGTCGACGGCGACCTCGTTGGTCGCGAACACGCCGCGGCCGATGCGGAACCGCTCGGTGCCGAGCGCCTCGGGCAGGTGCTGGTGCAGCGTGCCGCCCCGCGCCACGTTGACGAGCTGGAGCCCGCGGCAGATCGCGAGCACCGGCATCCGTCGTTCCTCCGCGCCGCGGAACAGGGCGAGCTCCCACGCGTCGCGGTCCGGGCGTGCGGGATCCGTGAGCGGGTGCCGCTCCGCCCCGTACAGCGACGGGTCGACGTCGAGTCCCCCGGTGAGGATCAGCCCGTCCAGCCCGTCGAGCACCCTGGCGGCCGCGGTGTCGGGCTCGGGCTGCGGCGGAAGCAGGACGGCGATGCCGCCCGACGCGGTCACCGCGTCGAAGTACTGCTGCGGCAGGAACGCGGCGCGGACGTCCCACACCCCCTGCTTCGCCTGCTCGAGGTAGGTCGTCAGGCCGATGACCGGCCGGCGCCCTTCGACACTAGAGCCGTTCGAAACCACGGACCCTCTCCCAATCGGTCACGGCCGCGTCGTAGGCCTCGATCTCGATGCGCGCCTGATTCAGGTAGTGCTCGACCATGTCGTCGCCGAACGCGGCGCGGGCGATGGCCGACTCGCCGAACAGCTGCGCCGCCTCCCGCAGCGTCGTCGGCAGATGGTCGACGCCCGCGGTGTACGCGTTGCCCTCGAGCCGGTCCGGCAGCGGCAGCTCGTTCTCGATGCCATGCAGACCGCCCGCGATGATCGCGGCGATACCGAGGTACGGGTTGACGTCGCCGCCGGGCACCCGGTTCTCGACGCGGAGCGACGGGCCCCGGCCGATGACCCGCAGCGCGCACGTGCGGTTGTCGATGCCCCACGCGATGCCGGTGGGGGCGAACGACCCCTTCGCGAACCGCTTGTACGAGTTGATGTTCGGCGCGAAGAGCAGCGTGAACTCACGGAGCGTCGCGAGCACGCCGGCGATCCAGTGCTCCATGAGCGGGCTGAAGCCGTGCGCGCCGTCGCCCGCCATCACGGGATCACCGGCGGCCGACCGCACCGACAGGTGGATGTGGCAGCTGTTGCCCTCACGCTCATTGAACTTCGCCATAAAGGTCAGCGCCTTGCCGTGCCGGTCGGCGATGGCCTTCGCGCCGTTCTTGTAGATGGCGTGCTGGTCGGCGGTCTCCTGCACCTCGGCGTAGCGGAACGCGATCTCCTGCTGGCCGAGGTTGCACTCGCCCTTGACACCCTCGGTGTACAGACCGGCACCGTCCATCGAGAGACGGATGTCGCGCAGCAGCGGTTCGAGACGCCCCGAGGCGAGCAGGTCGTAGTCGACGTTGTAGTCCGTGGACGGCGTGAGCTCGCGGTAGCCCTTGGCCCAGGCATCCCGGTAGGTGTCGTCGAAGACGATGAACTCGAGCTCGGTGCCCGAGAAGGCCACGAGTTCGCGGTCTGCCAGGCGGGCGCGCTGCCTGTTGAGGATGTCGCGGGGCGACTGCACGACGGGCTCGCCGTTCTCCCACGTGAGGTCGGCCATCACCAGCGCCGATCCCGGCTGCCACGGCACGCGGCGGAGGGTCGTGACGTCGGGTCGCAGCATCATGTCGCCGTAGCCGGTCTCCCAGCTCGACATCGCGTAGCCGTCGACGGTGTTCATGTCGACGTCGACCGACAGCAGGTAGTTGCAGGCCTCGGCGCCGTGGGGCAGCACCTCCTCCTGGAAGAGCCGCGCCGACACCCGCTTGCCGACCAGCCGCCCCTGCGCGTCGGCGAAGGCGACGATGACCGTGTCGATGTCGCCGGCGGCGATCCCGGCGTTCAGCTGCTCGACGGTGAGGTTTCCCGGCATCCGCTCCTCCTCCTGTGTCGACGTCCGACGGACTCGTGAGCGCGGTCCCCCCGAACCGCGCTCACCCGCACACTCTAACGAAATTCCCTCTCAAAGGTAGACACAGCCGACCAATAGGCACCACAATCGGCGAAAAGCGCATCCGCGCACCCGAGCGCACCTCCCTTCGCTAATCCCTGGAGGACCGATGTCCCAAGCGAGCAGTGCCCCTCCGCCGGAAACCCCGGCATCCACTTCCGGTCGGCAGTCGAAGGTCGCGGGAGCGACCTATACACGCGCCGGCCACGACTACTTCCAGAAGCGCACCCTGAAGCGCTCCGCCGGCGTCTGGGGCCTCTGGGGCCTCGCGGTGGCGGCCGTCATCTCGGGCGACTTCTCCGGGTGGAACTTCGGCATCGACTTCGCCGGCTTCGGCGGCATGCTCATCGCCTTCGCCATCCTCGTCGTCATGTACTACGGCATGATCTTCTCGATCGGCGAGATGGCCGCCGCGATGCCGCACACCGGCGGAGCGTACTCGTTCGCGCGCTCCGCGATGGGCCCGTGGGGCGGCCTCGTCACCGGCGCCGCCGAGACCATCGAGTACGTCGCGACGACCGCGGTCATCGTGTACTTCTCGGCGTCCTATGCCGACGCGATCACCAGTGAACTGCTGAACTTCTCGATGCCGACGTGGGTGTGGTGGATCATCCTCTACGCCGCCTTCATCGCACTGAACGCCGCGGGCGCAGCCATCTCGTTCAAATTCGCGATCGTCGTGTCCATCATCTCGATCGCGATCATCCTGGTGTTCTCGGTGATGGCGATCTTCTCCGGCCAGTTCAGCTGGGACAAGCTCTTCGACATCGCGCCGGACCCGGGCCAGACCGCCTTCCTGCCGCACGGCGTGATCCCGATCCTGTTCGCGCTGCCGTACGCGATGTGGTTCTTCCTCGGCATCGAGGAACTCCCGCTCGCGGCGGAGGAGTCGCACAACCCCGAGCGCGACATCCCTCGTGCCGGCTTCATCGCCCGGACGACCCTGATCATCACCGGCCTGCTCGTGCTGTTCCTCAACACAGGGGTCGTCGGCGCCGAGGCGACCGGCACCGCGGGCGAGCCGCTGCTCGACGGCTTCCGGGCGATCGTCGGCGACGAGCTGGCGGCCGTGCTCGCCCTGTTCGCGCTCATCGGTCTGCTCGCGTCGCTGCAGGGCATCATGTTCGCCTACGGACGCAACATGTACTCGCTGTCGCGGGCCGGCTACTACCCGAAGTTCCTGTCGCTCACCGGCAAGCGCGCGACTCCCTGGGTTGCGCTGGTGGTCGGCGCGGTGATCGGCTTCGTCGCCCTGGTGCTCGTCGACTCGCTCGGCGGTACCGCCGGCGTGGCGGGAGCGATCGTGCTGAACATCGCGATCTGGGGAGCGGTGATCGCCTACGCGCTGCAGATGACGTCGTACGTGATTCTGCGCCGCAAGTATCCGAACGCCGACCGCCCGTACCGCAGCCCGTGGGGTATCCCCGGCGCCGTCATCGCGGGCGCCGTCTCGGTGCTGATCTTCTTCGGCTTCTTCATCAACGAGCCGGCCCGCCCCGCCATCGTCGCCATCGCCATCGTCTACGTCGTGATCCTGGTCGGGTTCGCGCTCTACTTCCGGCACCGCCTGGTGCTGTCGCCGGAGGAGGAGTACGCGCTCTCAGGCGGCACCCACGGCGACCCTCAGGAGGAGGGCTACGACGCGATGGAGACCGAGGTGTTCGGCGACAAGACCTAGAGGAGTTCGGCCAGACCCTCAGGTGGGAGGGCGAAGCGGGGCGGCGTGGGGCCGCCCCGCTTCGTCGTTTCACGAGGACCGGTTGCGACGGATGCCGCGACCCTTCGTCACGCCGGCTGGAACGGCCGTGTGGTGGTCGTCGGGGTGGGACGGGCCTGGAGGCGCGATCGACATGGTCGTGTGGAGGAACGCGGTCGCACGCGGTGAACCGGACGTCATACTCTTGTCCCCCAAAAGGGGGACAGCTAAGGTGAGACGGCGACGAGTGTCGGGACTTGGGGTCCACTTTCCTTCATTGGCCGCACTGGGGACTGGGAGAACGGCCGGCATCGCACGGACGCTTCAAGGGCGGTCCCCCTCGGGCCCGTGCTTGCCAGCTTCTCAAGGCCCGAGGGGGACCGGACCTACCGTGACGGTGTGCGCCCGCTTGGGGAACGAAACGCACTGCCCATGTGGCACTGGGGTTGCCAGGCATCGTCAGCAGAAGGTCAATCTCACCATTCCATAAACGTGCCGTTCGGGTCCATTCCCGGCAGGTAATGGGCTTGTTACGAGTGATGGTGGACAACGACGACACGCCCCTCCACCCGTGAGGTCGGAGGGGCCCGATCGGCTGAGGAGTCGAGTATGGACTGGGGAGTCCTCGTGGTGATCGGCGTTGCCGTGTGGATCGCGGCGGCGGTCCTCATCGGCCTCTTGATAGGCCGGATGATCCGCTACCGCGACGGACGCGTGCCGGAAACTGTGACCGATCACGTCGCCGAGCCCCCCGAAGATCGGCGTGCGGCCTAGGCCGAGCAAGGTGGGGAGGCTGCGATCAGCCACTCGGCGAGTCCAGCGCGTGCGCAGGCTGTCGCGGTCGCGTTCGAGGGCCGTTCCGGCGGTCCTGCGGACTCCTTGCGGACTGGAGCCTGATATCTCCGGGAGTTGCGGAGGTCCCCTCAGTAGAGGAGGAACTGCTTCGGCTCGGTCGAGGCCACGCCGCCGATCTCGACGGAGAGGTGGTACGACGACCCGCCGCCGGGAGCGAGAGGTCGGTTGCCGTCGGCGCAGGTGCCGACGGCCGAGCGGGTGCGGTCCCACGTGAGGGGTGCGGCGCTCGACACGGTCTGGCCCGCGGCGATCAGCACGACCATGTCGCTCGGCTCGCTCTGGCAGTCGGTGGAGCGCCACCAGACGTCGTCACCGCTCGTCACGGTGAACGACTGTGCGCTCGTGCCCACATTCAGGGTGCAGTCTGCGCCGTTGTTGGTGAGCGTGATCGAGAACTGCGGGTTCTGGTCGCCCGCGTAGGTGTCGGCACTGGTCACGCCTTCGACCGTGATCTCGCTGGCGACGCAGGGCGCAGCAGCCGGCGTCGCACCGGGCGTGGGTGTCGCGCCCTCCACCACGGCGCCCTCGACGGCGCCGGTGTCCGTGCCCCCGACGGTCGCCTGCGACGACGGCACCGGCAGAGACTCGGCCGAGTCCTGCGACTGCTCGGTGTCGGGCTTCTTCGACGAGTCCGTCGCGGCGACCGCCCACGGCTGGGCGATCAGCAGCCAGACGACCCCGGCCACGACCAGCAGAGCGATCAGCAGCACGAGACGCCGGCGACGGTACACCGCCGGCGAGGGGCGGCGTCGCGGAGTGGTGCCGGTCATGCTCACAGGTTAACCGCGGCGCCGGTGTTCTCGGGTCGGCGCGCCCGGACACGCCGAGCCGGGACGAGTCTCGCCGTGAGCGCCGGTCAGAGCCGCTTGATCATGCGGGTGTTGCCCAGGGTGTTGGGTTTCACGTGCGCGAGGTCGAGGAACTCGGCGACGCCCTCGTCGGGCGAGCGGATGAGCTGGGAGTAGACGTCGGGATCCACCACCTGCTCGCCGATCGGCGTGAAGCCCCGACGCGTGAAGAAGTCGACTTCGAAAGTGAGGCAGAACAGCCGCGACAGTCCGAGGGTACGGGCGTTCGCCTCGAGCGCCTCGACGATCGCCCGCCCGACGCCGTGATGCAGCCAGCCGTCGGCCACGATCAGCGTGCGGATCTCGCCGAGGTCCTCCCACATGACGTGCAGCGCACCGCAGCCGATGAGCTCGCCGTCAGCGTCTTCGGCGACGAGGAACTGCTGCGTCGCCTCGTAGAGGACGACGAGGTCCTTGCCGAGCAGGATGCGCCGCTGCACGAACGGCTCGAGAAGCGCCTGGATGCGGCGGACATCGCGCGTGCGCGCGGGCCTGACCGTGAACTCTGCCACCCGTCCAGCGTAGATGCCCGGCTCCGGCAGCCGGACGCCGCGTCCCCGCCCGTCGAGGATTCAGGCGAATCGCAGCTTGGTCCCTCAGTCGGGGCGCCGGCTTCGGCGTGTCTCCTGAATCCTCGACCACGTGGCTGGTCGACAACGAGCGGACACAGAAGAGCGGATGCCGCGGCGCTGGGCCGCGGCATCCGCTCTTCGTATTCCGGTTACGCGTTCGCCGCGAGATCCGGCGTGGCGGAGATCTCGCCGTTGTGGACGACGCCCACCGCGACCTTCTCGCCGCGCGGGCCGTGCTCGAACACGAACTCGCCGTTCTGCGCGTCGACCTTCACGTGGTCGCCGGGATCGAGCTCGCCGTGCAGGATCTTCTCCGACAGGCGGTCCTCGACCTCGCGCTGCATGGCGCGACGCAGCGGACGGGCACCGAGTGCGGGATCGAAGCCGATCTCGATGAGCTTGTCCTTCGCGGCATCCGACAGCTCGATGGTCATGTCGCGGTCGAGCAGACGCTCGCCGAGGCGCTTGGTGAACAGACCCACGATCTGGCGCAGCTCATCCTTGTCGAGCTGCGGGAAGACGATGATGTCGTCGACGCGGTTCAGGAACTCGGGCTTGAAGTTGCGCTTGAGCTCCTCGTTCACCTTGCCCTTCATGCGCTCGTACGTCGTGCCGGCGTTGCCCTCGACCTGGAAGCCCACCGGGCCCCCGGCGATCGCCGACGAACCGAGGTTCGTCGTCATGATGATCACCGTGTTCTTGAAGTCGATCATGCGACCCTGACCGTCGGTCAGGCGACCCTCTTCGAGGATCTGCAGGAGCGAGTTGAAGATGTCGGGGTGGGCCTTCTCGATCTCGTCGAAGAGCACGACCGAGAACGGCTTGCGGCGCACCTTCTCGGTGAGCTGCCCGCCCTCTTCGAATCCGACGAATCCGGGAGGGGCGCCGAAGAGGCGCGAGACGGTGTGCTTCTCGCCGAACTCCGACATGTCGAGGGCGATCAGGGCGGCCTCGTCGTCGAAGAGGAACTCGGCGAGCGCCTTGGCCAGCTCGGTCTTTCCGACGCCCGTGGGGCCGGCGAAGATGAACGAGCCCGACGGGCGCTTCGGGTCCTTGAGGCCCGCGCGCTGGCGGCGGATGGTCTTCGACAGGGCGGCGATCGCCTCTTCCTGGCCGATGACGCGCTGGTGCAGCGCCTTCTCCATGAAGACGAGACGGCTCGACTCCTCCTCGGTCAGCTTGAAGACCGGGATGCCGGTGGCCTGGGCGAGCACCTCGGCGATCAGGCCCTCGTCGACGACCGCGTGGGTCGCGACGTCGCCCGAACGCCACTGCTTCTCGAGACGCAGGCGCTCGGCGAGGAGCGACTTCTCCTCGTCGCGGAGGCCCGCGGCCTTCTCGAAGTCCTGGTCCTCGGAGGCGCGCTCCTTGTCTTCACGGACCTTGGCGATCTTGTCGTCGAACTCGCGCAGCTCGGGCGGGCTCGACAGGATCGACAGGCGCAGGCGGGCGCCGGCCTCATCGATCAGGTCGATGGCCTTGTCGGGCAGGAAGCGGTCGGAGATGTAGCGGTCGGCCAGGTTCGCCGCCGCGACGATCGCGCCGTCCGTGATCTGCACCTTGTGGTGCGCCTCGTAGCGGTCGCGCAGACCCTTGAGGATGTTGATCGCGTGGGGCAGGCTCGGCTCGGCGACCTGGATCGGCTGGAAGCGACGCTCGAGCGCGGCATCCTTCTCGAAGTGCTTGCGGTACTCGTCGAGCGTGGTCGCACCGATCGTCTGCAGCTCTCCGCGGGCGAGGAGCGGCTTCAGGATCGACGCGGCGTCGATCGCACCCTCGGCGGCACCCGCACCCACCAGGGTGTGGATCTCGTCGATGAAGACGATGATGTCGCCGCGCGTGCGG
Source organism: Microbacterium sp. ZW T2_14 (assembly GCF_044987405.1). Taxonomy (NCBI): domain Bacteria; kingdom Bacillati; phylum Actinomycetota; class Actinomycetes; order Micrococcales; family Microbacteriaceae; genus Microbacterium; species Microbacterium sp. ZW T2_14. The sequence goes on from NZ_JBJDRK010000001.1 coordinate 189,383, forward strand.
ATCTCCTTGGTGACCTTCTTCAGGCGCTCCTCGAAGTCACCGCGGTAGCGGGAACCGGCGATGAGCGAGCCGAGGTCGAGCGAGTACAGCTGCTTGTCCTTCAGCGTCTCGGGCACGTCGCCCTTGACGATCGCCTGGGCGAGGCCCTCGACGACGGCCGTCTTGCCGACACCGGGCTCGCCGATGAGGACGGGGTTGTTCTTGGAGCGGCGCGACAGGATCTGCATGACGCGCTCGATCTCCTTCTCGCGCCCGATCACCGGGTCGAGCTTGTTGTCGCGCGCCGCCTGCGTGAGGTTGCGGCCGAACTGATCGAGCACCTGCGAACCTCCCTGGGTGGTGCCCTGGGTCTGCTCGCCCGCGCCGCTCGCGACGCCGGCGGGCTCCTTGCCCTGGTAGCCCGACAGCAGCTGGATGACCTGCTGGCGGACCTTGTTGAGGTCGGCGCCGAGCTTCACCAGAACCTGGGCGGCGACGCCCTCGCCCTCGCGGATGAGGCCGAGGAGGATGTGCTCGGTGCCGATGTAGTTGTGGCCGAGCTGCAGCGCTTCGCGCAGCGACAGCTCGAGCACCTTCTTGGCACGCGGCGTGAAGGGGATGTGGCCGGTCGGCTGCTGCTGGCCCTGGCCGATGATGTCCTGCACCTGCTCGCGCACGGCATCGAGCGAGATGCCGAGGCTCTCGAGGGCCTTGGCGGCGACGCCCTCACCCTCGTGGATGAGACCGAGCAGGATGTGCTCGGTGCCGATGTAGTTGTGGTTCAGCATCTTCGCCTCTTCTTGGGCGAGGACGACGACACGACGGGCACGGTCCGTGAATCTCTCGAACATCATTCACTCCTCCTGGGCGATGCGGGTCTGCTGAGCCCACTGCGCCTTACATCGAGGGTAACGACGCGGTCGGGAGCGTACGGCCGTGTTCGCCGTGGGCATAGCGCGGCCGCGACGACATTCGGGCGCGGGATGCCTTGCGCCGCGGTGCTCGTGTGGCATATCGTTTCTCGATAACAACGTTTATCGATATGAAGAGGTGAATCCCATGTCCTCGACCGCCCGCCCCCATGTTTCGCTCGGCGAAGGCTTCAGCCTGGGCATCATCGCGACGGGTGCGATCAGCGTCGCGGTCGCGGCCCTGGTGGCCATCGTCCGCGGTGCCTCCGCGATCTTCGGGAGCGCACCGACGGTACGCATGCCGGTGGCCGGCGGCGACGTGCCCGAACTCTCGGGCGTTCCGGAGATCACGGCCGCGACTTACGCCTCCGCCGACGTGACGTTCAGCGCACTGCCGGGCGCGGTCAGCTGGATGCTGTGGATGGAGCTCGCCCTCCCCGCGCTCGCGACGATCGGGGTCTGCATCGTCGCGTGGTGGCTGGGCGTCTCGCTCATGCGGGCACGGCCGTTCCGCCGCGCGATGTCGACCGCGATCGGTGTGGTCGCCGTCCTGGTCATGGTCGGCGGAGTGCTCGGGCAGGTTCTCGGCGCCTTCGGCCGCGCGTTCCTGGTGGACGCCCTCGCCGCGACCTCGCCGGAGGTGACTGACGTCTTCGGGACCTTCCTGCTGGAGCTGAACCTCGCCCCCGTCGGGTGGGGCTTCGCGCTGGCGCTCGTCGCCGGGTCGTTCGCCATCGGGGCGCGCCTCCAGCGCGACACGGAAGGGCTGGTCTGATGCCCGAGACGACGACCAAGGAGCGCAACGACATCATCTCGACGCTCGTGGTGGCCGGCGTGGTCGCGGCGATCGTGGTGGTGGCATCGGTGGTGCGGTGGTTCGAGACGTTCACGCGCGAAGGGATCTCGGTCGCGGTGCCGTTCGCCGGCGTGCCGGCCGACTTCGCACCGGCGAACGGCTTGCCGGTGACGACGGTGCGCGTGACGGAAGGAGATGTGCTGGCCACGGGCGTCAACGTGGTCTCCACGGTGTCGCTCGGCGCGTCGATCATCGTGAGCGCGGCCGTGTGGCTCGTGGTGATCGCGCTCTTCGGAACGCTGGCGCTGCGGTTCCTCAGGGGGCGGTTCTTCGACCCGACCAATCCGCGGCTGCTCGACGCCGCGAGCTGGACGATGTTCGGCGGGGCGCTGGCCGTCTACTTCCTCGACACGTTCGGACGCAACGGCGTCCTCGCCGCGGCAGGCCTGGGCGAATTCCTGCCGAATTCCTGGGCGATCACCGCGTCGTTGATCCCGATCTGGATCGCTGCGGTGGTGCTCGGCCTCATCGCGCTCGCGTTCCGCCGAGGCATCCGCCTGCAGCGCGACACGGACGGACTCGTATGACCCCGGCCGACGACGAGGGACCCTCCGGCGTCCATTGCCGGCTCGACGAGCTCCTGCTCGAGCGGGGCATGACGCTCACGCGCCTGTCGGAGCTGGTCGGGGTATCGGTGGTGAACCTGTCGATCCTCAAGAACGACCGGGCCCGCGCCATCCGCTACTCCACGCTGTCGGCGATCTGCCGCGCCCTCGACTGCGAGATCGGCGACCTCCTGGTGCGCGCGGACTGAGTGATTCCGGATGCCGCGGCCCGCGGCATCCGCTGCGCCACCCGCTCACCCCTCACGACCGCGGCTGCGCACGCGACTGCTCACCTGTCACAAGGTGTCGCCTCGCCCGGCACCTCGCGACAGGCGAGCAGGAGGGGACGAAGCCCGCGCGACCGCAGTTCAGCTTCGACGGCGGATGGCCGCGCGTACGCGCTGCGCGGTCCGCCCGGGCTCAACGAACAGATCAGTCTTCGTGACCTGGAGCACGATCCAGCCCGCGGCGCGGAGCGCATCGTATCGATCGATGTCGCGCGCCCACTGCTCTGGATCGAGAAGGTGGTGCTCACCCTCGTACTCGATCGCGACCTTGAGAGCGGGGTACGCGAGGTCGACAGAGCCCAGGTAGATGCCCTCCACGTGCACTTTGTAGTTCCGCTCGGGTTCAGGCAACCCGTGATCGACCAGAACGAGGCGCAACCACGTCTCGGTGCGCGACGCGGAATCCACTCGCACACGCGGCAGCGCCTCCCTCAGCGCGATCACGCCGACCCTGCGGCCCGAGAAGACCGCGGACCGAAGATCCGCGAGCGTGGCGAGAGGTGAACCCACCCGCCACGTGCGGACGATCGCATCTCCGGCTGCAACAAGGTAGTAGGGGTGCGCGAGAGATGCGCCGAGGCCCGCCCATGTCGCCGCCGGCGTCGCGACGCGCAGGCCCGTGCGCTCGTCGCGCATCATGGCCACCAGTGACGGCTTCGCCTCATGGCCTCGCACGCCCGTGCTTCGCGGGAGTCGTCGCGGATGGAACACCGACACGTGCAACAGCGACCGTGCGACAAGCCGGTACGGGAGGGGAATTCCGAGAATGACCGCAGCCGTGATGTGACTGAAGAACTCGCCCTCGGACATCCGGGGAGCGTATGCGAGGGCTGAAGCGAGATGCGCTCGCTCGGCATCGCCAAGAGGGCGCCCGCAGCGATCGGTCTCGAGCCTCGCCGGCAGCGCGACCTCGCGGAGAACCCGCACCCCATGGAATGGACGGTCCATATCGCCGCGGCGGAGTCGTCCCTTCGCTACTCCGGCAGCCTTCGCCTGGTGGACGGAGAAGCGAGGCCCTAGGTGCTCAGGAAGAGGTCGCGTCACACGACGAGCGTGTACCCCCACCTCGCCGGCATCACTCCGCCCGGCCAGTTCTGTGGATAGGGCCCAGCACGCCTGCACTGGTGGAGGAACCGCCGCGGACCCCGCCGCGACCGGTTCGGCTGTCGCTATGTGCGCGTTCCCTCGACAGTTCGTGACAGGCGAGCAGAGAGACAGCGGGCAGGGAGCGCCTCACCTGTCACGATGTGCCGTGCGGTGCGACACTTCGTGACGGGTGAGCAGAAGGGCAGCGCGGGCGGGCGCGCGGGTGGGCGCTGACTGACTGGTTCCGGATGCCGCGGGGCGCGGCATCCGGAATCACACGCGTCAGTTGGGGTAGATCGGGATGCGGACGTTGTCGAACTCGGCACCGGTGAGGATCGCGAAGGTATCGGCGTCCTCGTCCTCGAGGCCGTTCACCGCCGTGACGACGCCGCGCGGCGCCATGTCCATCGTGCAGACCTGGCTCGCGGGGGGCGTGACGAACGTCACGGTGACCTCGTTCGCGCCGGTCGCCTCGGTGTTCTCGATCACGGGTGCGCACGTCGACGAGCCCCACGACAGGATCACGAACTGGCCGTCGACGTCGGTCCAGCCGGCGCTCGGCAGGTAGTCGGTCTCGCCGCCGACGGCGAGATCCGGGACGCCCTCGAGGTCGGTGTCGCCGTGCATGCCCTCCGCGGTGGTCACCTCGATCTCGACACCGTCGGCGGGGTCGACGCCCTCGGGGGTCCCGACGAGCGAGACGCGCGGGACGAGGTCGCGCGTGCAGGCCGTGGTTCCCGCCGCTTCCACGAGGGTGACCTTCATCACGCCGTTCGAGTACGTGGCCTCCTCGGCGGTGGGCACGCACGTGGAGCTGCCCTGCGTGACGATGCCGATCATGCGGCCGCCGTCGAGCCAGGCCGCTCCGACCTCCTGCTCGTCGCTGTCGTCGCCCTGGGTGGTGGCGGACGACGAGGGTGTCCCACCGGAACCGGCGGGAGTGGCACAGGCTGTCAGAAGGCCGGCGGCGAGGAGCGCGATTCCGGCAGCAACGATGAGTGAACGGGAGCGGACGGGCATGCGAGGCCTCCTGAGGTTCTCGGATGCCATCCCCCGCGGCATCCGTCATCCCTATGGTGTCGCAACCGGCGCCGAAATCTCAGTACCGACGGTCACGCAGTTGTCACGATCCGCCGGGAGAATGCCTCACTGCAGGGCGGAGGTGAGCCGGGCGAGGTTGTCGAGCACGGTCGAGCGCAACGGCTGCTTCTCCCACTCTGCGAGCGTGAGCTCGCGGCTGAGCGAGCGGTACCTGTCTTCGACGGTCCGCATCTGGCGCACGAACTCCTCGCCCCGCACGAACAGCGAGATCTCCATGTTGAGACCGAAGGAGCGCATGTCCATGTTGCTCGAGCCGATGATCGCGACCTCGTCGTCGATGGTGAGGCTCTTGGTGTGCAGGATGTACGGCTTCTTGTACATCCAGATCTTGACGCCCGCCCGCAGCAGCGCCTCGTAGTAGCTGCGCTGTGCGTGGTAGACGATCGCCTGATCGCCCTCCTCCGACACGAAGAGCTCGACATGGATGCCGCGCTGACAGGCCGTCGTGATCGCGAGCAGCAGCGCCTCGTCGGGCACGAAGTAGGGGCTGACCACGATGATCTTGCGCTGTGCGGCGTAGAGCAGCCCGGCGAACAGCTTGAGGTTGTTCTGGAATTCGAACCCCGGTCCCGACGGCACGATCTGGCAGTCGAGGTCGCCCGGTCCGCTCGTCACATCGAAGAGGTCGATCTGCTCGGTGAGCACCTCATCGGTCTCGCTGTACCAGTCGCTGAGGAACACGGCATTGACGGATGCCACGACCGGGCCTTCGATCCGGGCCATGAGGTCGACCCAGTGCAGGCCACGCCTGATGTTCTTGCGGAGGTTGTAGGTCGAGTCGGTGACGTTCTGCGATCCGGTGAACGCGACGCGGCCGTCGACCACGAGGAGCTTGCGGTGATTGCGCAGGTCCGGACGCTGGTACTTCCCGCGCAGCGGCTGCACCGGCAGCATCAGCTGCCACTCGGCGCCCATGTCGGTGAGGCGCCTGAGCGTCCGCTTGTAGAACGGCTTGCCGCGGTTCGCCCAGTGATCGAGGAGCACGCGCACGGTCACACCGCGGGCCGCGACCTCCTCGAGCGCACGGAAGAAGTTGTCGGTCGCGGCATCCGTCTGCAGGATGTAGAACTCGACATGCACGAAGCGCTCCGCCTGGCGGATGGCGTCAGCCATCGCGTCGAGGCTCTCCTGGTAGTCCGGGATCAGATGTGCGGCATTGTCGCCCGCGAGGGGCATGGCACCGAGATTGCGGTTCAGCGTGACCAGCGACGTGAACCAGGCCGGCGCGTGCGGCCGCAGCGTGCCGAAGTCGAGCGACGTGCTGGTGTCGTGGATGTAGTCGTTGATGCGCTCCTGCTTGCGCCGCCGCTTGCGCGGGAGCCGGGGGTTGCCGATCAGCAGGAACAGGAACACCCCGATGATCGGGATGAAGTAGATCGCCAGCAGCCACGCCATCGCCGCCGTCGGGCGACGGTTGCGCGGGACGATGATGATCGCCGCCACACGGATCACGAGGTCGAGGACGAAGACGAGCACCACCCACCACGTCGCATCGAACGTGATGGTGATCATCGAGCGGTGCCTCTCGACAGGGTCGGACGGAGCGGAAGGGCGGCGATCTGCTCACACTATCGGGGGCGACCGACGCCTCCGCGCAGGCGGTGATGTCGCGGCGGCGGCCGACGCCGGCCAATCAGCGGCTCAGCAGGCCGCCGCGCAGTTGCGATGGGGTCGGCGCGCAGGGCGATGGGGGTCGGCGCGCAGTTGCCGTGGGGGCCGGCGCGCAGTTGCCGTGGGGGCCGGCGCGCAGTTGCCGTGGGGGCCGGCGCGCAGAGCGGTGAACGTCAGCCGTCGGCAGGACCGGGGGCGACCGGAGGGAGTCCGCGCTTGGCGCGTTCTTCGGCCTGGATCTTCGCGTAGACCCGCCGCTCGGTGCGGTCCGCGCGGACGATGCTGCGCAGCACGAAGAAGAAGATCAGCGACACGAGGACGGTCGGCAGGAGCGTCCACAGCGCCGCGACCCAGTAATCCATGTCTCCAGGATACGCGGTGCGGGTATCCCTCCGCCGCCGGCTCCTCCCCAGGTCCCGGTTGTCGCGGGAATCGCATCTCTTCCCCAGGTCTGCGGTCGCGCGGGACCCGCCTCTCCTTCCCAGGCATGTCGGGCGGGACTCGCATTCCCTCCCAGGTCCGCCGTTACGCGGGACCCGCCTCTCCTCCCCAGGCACCGTTTCGGGAGCCATGCGTGCCCGATCCATCCACAGGGGTTCCGGTGCGGCTGCACGCGCCGCGAGGCTCATCGTCCATGACCCCCACCGTCGTCAAAGCCGCGGATGCCGCGCAGTTCCTGTCCGTCGTCCCGCGCATGCTGGGCTACCACCCGACCCGCAGTCTGGTGGTGATCCCGTTCCATGGCGGAAGCAGTCTCGGAGCGATGCGCTTCGACCTGCCCGAGGGCGACGGCGAATCCCTCGACCGCACCGCGGCGACCGTGACCGGCATGGCCTGCCGCCTGCCGGAGGCCGATGCCATCGCCGCGATCGCGTACACGGACGCACGGTTCCACGACGAGGCACGGATGCCGCACCTCGAGCTCTTCGCCGCGCTCGAGCGCCGCGCCGACGCGTGCGGGCTGCGCGTCACCGACCTGCTGTGCGTCGCCGCCGACGGATGGGCGTCGTTCCTGGACGAGGACCGTCCGGCGGCCGGCCGGCCCCTCGATGAGTTGACCTGGGCCGGCTCGGAAGACGTCCCCGCGCCGGACGGCGACCAGGCCACCGGCGCCGAACTCCCCGCGTGCTCGGCCGAGGAACGGGCGCACGTGGCGAAGGCCATGACCGCTCTGGGCGACGCAGTCACGGTGCTGTGTGGGCCGGATGCCGGCGCGGGCGGCTCGGGTCGATCAGTGCGGCGGCCGCGCCCGGCCGCACCCCATCGCGACGGGTCTTCCGCGGCGCCACGGGCTTCCGCGACGCCGGCCTACGATCGGGACTCGTTCGGGCGGCCGGTCGCCCGAACGGCGAGTGGTGCGGCCAGCAGCGCCGCACCGCGCACCGGGGCGAGCGACCTCGGACCCGTTCCGGCTCCGGTGTCGGGGGCCGCCGAGCACGAGGCATCCGACAGCGATGCGTCGTCGCGCGTCGACCCGCAGGCGCTCGCGACGGTCTGCCGGCTGGACGACCTGCCGCAGTTCTTCGAAGACGCCCTCTCCGGGCAGCTCGAAGCCGGAGATGTGTACGGCATGGCGGCTCTGGTGTGGTGCCTCGCACGCCCCGCATTGCGGGACGTCGCGCTCGTGCAGTGGAGCGGCAACCTTGCCCAGGGCGACGAGGCGTTCGACGCACAGCTGCGCTGGGAGGCCGGCGAGGAGTATCCGGCGCACCTCGCGATGCGCATGTGGGGCGAGGGCGAGCAGCCGCAGGTGTCACGGCTCGAGGCGGCGCTCGCCCTGTCGCGGCACGCCGCCGCCCTCTCGCCGCGCGCGTCGCAGCCGGGCGCCCTCGCCATGTGCGCCTGGCTGTCATGGGCGCTCGGGCGCTCGACCCATGCTGCGGCATACGCCGAGCGCGCCTGCCGGATCGAGGCCGAACACGGTCTGTCGCAGATCGTCCTCTCGTTCGTGAGTGCCGGGCACCTGCCCGACTGGGCGTTCCGGCGTGCGAGCAGACGGTGACCGGGTGCCCGGTCGCGACGGAGCCTCCCCCGGGCGGTTCACGACCGGGGGAGGCTCCGACACGGGCCGAAGGCCCATCACGAGGTCAGAGGCGCGGGTCCTCGCGCACGCTGACCGCATTCAGGATCGGATCGCGCTCGCTGATCTCGCCGCGGAAATCGATCGTCAGATCGCCACCGGCGTGCTCGACGGTAACCTCCTGCGCGTCCGCCGTGAGCGCCCCCACGGTGGCCTGGACGTCGTGATCGTGGAGGACGGGGTTTCCGTTCACCAGGACGTCGAACGCCCGCATGCCCGCCTTGACCTTGTCGATCTCCGCGAAGTCGAGCCCGATCCGGTACGTCCCGGCAGGGACGTCCTTGAAGACGTAGCTGAACGTCTTGCCCGCCCGCTGGGTGCGGTACAAGTCGTCGTCGTCGGTGCCGCCGATGTCGGCCTTGGTGCTGCGCTCGGCACCGCCGACGTACCCCCACGACTCCGAGCCCAGCCCGCGGTCGGGCGACCAGACGAAGCCGTCCGCCCCGACGAACCCGGACCCGCCGGCGTCGACACCCAGCCAGTAGGCAGAGGTCGCCATTCGCACGGGCTGGAACTGCGACCCGTCCTTGCCGGCGTTGGACGCGACGAGCACGTCCCCGACGAGCACGCCGGGCGCGACGCCGGCGTTGTCGACCTTCGCGGTGACCGTGGTCGACTCGCCGACCCCGAGCTCGACCGTGGCGCCCGCGGCCTTGCCCGTGAGGGTCAGCCACGGCAGGTCGGCGGCCTCGTGCCCGCCGTCGTCGGTGCGCCCCTGCTCGCTCAGCTCGACCTGGAGCGGGGCGGAGCCCGTGTTCGTGACGGTGACGTCGGCCGTCGCCGTCCGGCCCTGGCCGAGCAGCCAATCGAGGTCGCCCCGGGTGACCGTCGCGATGCCGGTGGTCAGGGCGGTGTCGACCACCTCGGCCTGGTCCTTCTCGGCGATGGTCACCGGCTGGCCGGCCGTGACGTAGTTCGGCGCCCAGACCTCCACGGTGTTCTCGCCCACCAGCGCCTGAGCCTTCCACCTGCCCAGCTCGTCGGCCGTGATGACCCGGTCGCCGGCCGGCCCGTGCAGCGTGATGAGGGCACCGGCGATCGGCATGCCGTCGTTCTTGTCGGTGACTGTCCCCTCGATCGTGCCCGATGCCGGGAGCGTGTACTCCAGCCCCAGCCCTTCTGTCAGCACCGGCTCGTTGAAGGAGTACTGACTCGCGGGATTGCGCGTCAGGCTCTCCACGCCGACGGTCGCCGACGAACCCCGGGTGAGGGGCTCCTCACCGCCGACGCCGTCGCCGTACCCGATCTGGATCCGGCCGTCCGCGATCAGGGTGACGGAGAAGCTCACCCTGGCTGTCCGGTCGCTGTAGAAGGTGGCATTGCGCCACTCGATGACCTCGGCGGCGATGCCGTCCACCTCCGTCTTCCCGAAGTAGATGCCGGCCTCGTCGTCGACGAGCAGGTCGTCCCACAGCGGATAGATGGCGTCGACCGGGCTCCACGACGGCAGCGCCGCGTTGTTCCCCTGGGTGCTCGCCCGGTCGAACACCAGCGATCCGTTCGTCGTCACGCACACGCCGTCCCAGGCCGTGTCGTAGAACGGGAACACGAAGCTGGAGTCGAACCAGAGGACGCCGCAGAGGTCGTCGCCGTGCCACTCGGAGTCCGTGGTGCCCTGCCGGTAGAGCCCCTCGGTCACCTGCATCGAGTACGAGCGGCCCGCCGGCGCCACGGGCACGGGGCCCGGTTCCGGCTGCTCGGGCTGAGGCTCCGGCTCGGCCTCCGCCGCACGCGGGTCGAGTGTGACGCGCAGCGCCGCGATGCTCGGAGCCCGCAGGCCCTTCGCGCCGCGCAACTCGACGGTCAGCGGGCCGCCCTCGTGCTGCACGACCGCGGTGTGCCAGTCGGCCGCGTCGGGGCCGACGGCGGATGCCGCGTCGTAGGCGTACTGCGCCAGTTCGCCGTCGATGAGGACGTCGAACACCCGCTTGCCCGCGTCCGCCTTCTCGGTCTCTGCGAACCCGAGGTCGACGTTGTAGGTGCCCTTCGGCGCGTCGGGGAACGTGTAGACCAGCTCGCTGTCAGGCGTGGTGCGCTGCGACTGGAACAGAGCGTCGTCCTCGGTGCCCGCGATCGAGGCGCGGGTGGACGTCGCCTTGTCCTTGCCCTGGAAGCCCCACGTACCCTCGCCTGCCGCCTGGTCGGCAGCCCAGGTGAAGCCGGTGGCATCGGTGAACGAGGGTCCGCCGGCCTCGACCGCCACCTGGTATGCGCTCGTGGTGAGCGTCACCGGGATGTAGGTCTTCGGCTGCCGTCCGGAGTCCGACCGCACGACGATGTTCGCCCCCCGCATGCCCGGGTCAAGATCCTTCGAGGTGATCGAGACCTTGACCGTGGTCGACTCGCCCGGGGCGAGGGTCCCACCGTTGGAAGAAAGCGACAGCCAGGGCAGGTCGGTGAACAGGTCGTCCTCGACGTCGACGAGCAGGACTTCGTCGCTCATCTGGTCGACTGCCCACAGCGCGCCGGTCGAGTCCGTCTCGAGACCCCCGCCCGCGCCCACCTTCATGCCGGGGAACCACCACGCGTTCACGAGCGAGCAGTCCTCGGGGTCGACCTGCAGCAGGCGGGTGGGGCGGTTGGAGGTGAGGTCCGTGTACCAGAGGGTGTCCGACGCCTGGTTGTAGGCCAGGCCCATGATCTCCGGAAGCGGCGGGGCGCAGAACGACAGGAGTGCGCCGGCGTTCTCGTGGGACGTGCCCGCGACCGTCCCGATCATGCCGTTGCTCCGGCCGCCGACGTAGAACACGTCCTCGGCGGGGTTGTAGGCCAGTCCGGTCAGGGGCAGCGTCGACCAGTCGCCCTTGATCTCCCGGGTCTTCTCACCCGTCTCCCGGTCGAAGCAGTGGATGTAGCTGTCGGGGCTGTCCTCCATCTGGCACATGTCGCCCGTCTCGGTGTCGAGTGCCATGTCGAACGCCCGGTAGTCGGGGTTCCACGACGCGTCGAACACCTTGCCGGTGGGCTTGCCCGTCACCGTGTAGGCGGTGTTGATCCGCTTGACGTAGTCGTGGATCCACACGTCTCCGTCGTAGCCGACACCGCTGGGCTCCTTCTCCGCGATGGTGCCCGGGATCTCGATGCGCGTGATCACCTCTCCGCCGGCCGTCGCGCCGACCTTGGCGGCCGCGGTCTCCTCCGCGGCAGCGGACGCCTGCACCTCGCCGTCGACGTTCGAGGGCTTCATCTCGCTCTCACCGGCGTTCCAGGCGGTGAGGTCGATCGTGCTGTCCGCCCCGGTCCCCGTGCGGGTCGTGGCGCGGGGAGCATCGAGTTCGGGATGGCGTTCGACCTCGCCCAGATCGTACGTGAGCGGGGCGGAGCCGGTGTTGGTCAGCGTGAGCGAGCCCACCCCGTTCTGGTCCGTCCCCATCAGGACGTCCAGACCGTCGGCCTTCAGGTCGGCGGCGCCGGTGGTCAGGCGCGCGTCGATCTTCGCCTTCGCGTAGAGCTCGTCGAGGGTGAAGTCGTACGACCCGGTGACGTAGTTCGGCGCCTCGACGGTCATCGTGTAGTCCGCGACAGGAAGCTGACGGTGCACCACACCCGTCCCGTTGGTCGTGACGCGCTCCACGAGTCCGTCCTCGTCCGTGAACGACACCGTCGCCCCGGACACCGGCAGTCCGTCGTTCTTGTCTACGACGGTGGCATCGAGATAGCCCCAGTCGGGCAGGTCGTACGTGACGATCATCCCGTCCTCGAGCACCGGCGCGTTGTCGGAGAACCGGATGCCGTCCACGCCGGCCCAGCCCTGGATGCCCGTGATGGCGCGGGCGCCGCCCGTCACCGGGTCGTCGGTGCCGATGCCGTCGCCGTATCCGAAGACGATCTTGCCCGAGCGGGTGAACGTCGCCGAGAAGTCGACCGGCTCGGTGTAGTCCGACCTGATGGGGTAGGACCAGAGCTTGGCGCCGCGGTACTCGACGACGAACGCGTCCTCGCCGTCCAGCTTCGTCGCCGCTGTGAACACGCCACCGCCCGGAGCGAACTCGACCGGGGTCTCGACCGCCAACGGGAAGGCGCCGGCACCGCCGTAGCCCGGTCCTGTGGAGTCGACGGGCGAGATGACACCGCGCAGGCCGATGCCCAGCGTGTCGTGGCTCCCGTTGTAGAGCGCGATCGGGAACGGCAGCTCCACCGTCGCCCAGACGCCCTCCGTGAAGGCGACGGGGTCGGTGCCGCGCAGGTGCTCCCCCTCGGTGACGGCGCAGCTGTAGCCGCCCTCGTCGACGATGACCCCGACCGCGATCTCCAGCCGCTCGTTCTCAGCCGCGACCGTCAGCGGGACGGACGTGGGCGAGAAGCATGCGTTGGGCGTGACGGCGACGCCGTACTGACCCTCGGGCACATCGGCGAGCGCGAACGCACCGTCGGCGTCCGTGCGGACAGGCGTGAGCGGCGTGCCTCTGAGCGAGACATCCGCGTTCGCGACGGGTTCGCCGTCGTCGTCGACCACCGTGCCGCGGATATCGTGCCTCGGGGCGGCCGCGAGCGCGAGGTCGACGGAGGACTCCTCACCGAGTGCGATCGAGACGTCGGCGGTCGCGGGCAGATACCCGAAGACCTTCGAGCTCAGCCGGTAGTCGCCGACGGGAAGGTTGACCGAGAACCGGCCCTCCACGTCGGTACCGACGGAGCGGGTGAACGGTCCGCTGATCGTCACGTCCGCGCCGACGACGGGCTCGCCGTTCGCGGTGACCACTCCGGTCAGCGTGCCGCCCTGACGCGGCGCGAGTTCGAGCAGGCGCGGGAGGTCGAGCCGGCCCTCGCCATACATGTTGTTGAAACCGGCGGTCCCGCCGCACGACGTGTCGTCGACGTCGACGGCCGACTGGCCGAGCAGGCGGCGGGTCTCGTCGACCTGGCCGATGAGCGTCGGGTCGTAGCTCCACAGGTCCGCGATGGCGCCGGCGACATGCGGTGCGGCCATCGACGTGCCGGACATCTCGACGTACTGGTTACCCGGATACGACGAGCGCACGCTCACACCCGGAGCGGAGATCTCAGGCTTGATCTGGCCGTTCTCGCCCTCGCCCTTGCGCGAGAAGGACGCCAGGTTGCCGCTCACGTCGTAGGCGCCGACGGAGTAGGCGCTCGGGGCCGCCCCCGGAGAGGAGACGGTGTCACAGGCCGCGAACGGAGAGGTGTTGCCCGACGACCAGACGCTGAAGATGCCTGCGGCCGTCCACGCCTCGTCGATCGCGTTGAAGAAGCTGTGGAAGTCGTGCTCGGTGTCCTGACCCCACGAGTTGTTGATGATGTGCGGGCGCTTGGAGGGATCCGGGTTGTTGCCCTGCAGGTCGGTGGGGGCGAGCAGCCACCAGCCGGACTCCAGCAGCGACTCGGCGCCGGAGCTGCTGCAGCAGCCGTCGGTCGCGATCCAGTTCGCGCCCGGGGCGACGCCGACGTGCTCGGTGCCGTCGTCACCGACCATCGTGCCCATGGTGTGCGTTCCGTGACCGTTGTCATCGCACGGCGCGTTGGAGCAGGTGCTCCGGGTGGCCATCCAGTTGTAGTCGTGGTCGAACGTGCCGTCCGCCTTGGCACCCCGGTACTTGGACACCAGCGCCGGGTGGTCGAACTGAACGCCCGAGTCGAGGTTGGCCACCGTGATACCTGCGCCAGTGGCTCCCATCGCCCAGGCCTCGGGAGCGCGGATGGCGTCCACGCCCCACGCGTTGACGCCCGCGTCGCCGGCCACGGTGGCGTCGGGGCGGACGCCTTCCTCGGTCGGCGTCTCCTCGTCGACGGGTTCGACGAGTGCGACTTGGGGTGTCGCGTGGATCTCGGCGACCTGCCCCACCGAGGCGACGTCGAGCGCGAGGTCCTGCGTGCCGCCCTTGACGAGCACCGCGTTGACGAGCGGATAGGACGTGTACTTCACGCCCGCTGCCTCGAGCTCGGCGGCCACAGCCGCCTCGGAGGCCTTGGCCGACTTCTTGAGCGCGTCGTAGACGAACTGGCCGCGCTCGTCCCAGTCGGTGATCTCCTTGGCGGGGGCCAGGTCGGCGTTGACGCTGAACGTGATCCAGAAGTCGGCGACCGGCTCCTCGTCGAAGCGGTCCTTGAGGTCGGTGGCGATCTTGGCGTCCGGGGCAGCATCATCCGGCGTGGCGGCCGCCGGAAGCGGCGCACCCATGCTCAGGCCGGCCATGACGGCGAGCGACGTGACTATGGCGGTAAGTCTCATGGGCGGGGCCTCCGGTCTACAGCGGTTGGTAAGGGTCGTGGCTGCGGCGCTGGCGCTCGGCGGCACCGTCGGGGTCGACGGAGTCGTCGGTGGGGCGTGCGGCAACCGGCTGGGGCAGATCTGGCTCGGTGCTCGAGTCGTCATGCGCGGCGATATCGCGGCGCGCGGCTGACTCCGGGACGTGGGACATGCAGCTCATGTTTCGGCACACGGCCCGCATGTCGCTATCCAGCGAATACGTCAATCTTTACGAGAGCGTGGCTCCGGGGTCATCGTCGTCGAGCATGCCCGCCTCCGTCACCTTGACGGCGAGGGCGGTCCGCGACGTCACGTCGACCTTGCGCATGGCGGACCTCAGCTGCTGGTCGACCGTCGCCGGCGACTTGGCGAGGATCTCGCTGATCTGCCGGTTCGTCCTGCCGTCGACGACCAGCCGGACCACTTCCAGCTCGCGGGGAGAGAGCCGGTCGCCGTACCCCTTCCGGCCACCGCGCCACAGCCGGGGCACGTCCCCGCCATGCTCACGCAGCCGCTGGGCGACCCGGTCGGCATCCCCCCGGGCGCCGAGCCGGAAGAGTTCTTCGTACTGCACGGACAGCAGCTGCCGCCCCTCGGCCACCTGGCCCGCGGCCAGGAGCGCCACCGCCTGGCTCTCGCGGGCACGCAGGGCGTCGTACGGCCGCGGCAGTGCACCCCACGCCCGGGCCGCCCGCGCATACGCGGAAGCAGCCTCGGCCGGGTCGTCGCCTGCGGCGGCCACGTGCGCCCGGCACAGCGCCAGCGCGGCACGGGGCGCCGGGGCGGTGTGGCCGCGCAGCCCCCGCCCGAACTCCTCGGTCAGCGCTCTCGCTGCGTCCGCATCCCCCGCCGCGAACAGCGTCTCGACCCGCGCGGGCGCGACGTCGGTCGCCCACAGCCAGATGCCCTTCTCTCGGACGGTCCGAAGCGGCGCATCCGTGATCTGCAGCGCCCGCTCGATATCGCCGTCCGCCAGCCACAGGCGCGCCAGCTCGGCGGCGGGCTCGGTCACGTCGTCGGCGGCTCCGAGCCGCGTCGCCTCCTCGAGGACGTACCGGAACTGCTCCTCCGCCTCGCGGCGGCGCCCGGCCGCAGCCGCCAGCCGTGCGGTCAGGCGGACGCCGGCCAGGTGGATCGCCGGCCGATCCGCGTTGGCCTCCGCGAGCGCAGCGCTGCGTTCCGCCAGACCCTCCCACCGTCCGCGGAACCAGTCCAGGTTGGCGAGTTCGAGCTGGACGTTGTAGCGCAGCCTCGATGATTCCTCGGCGTCGGCGAGCCGCAGGGCGACGGCGAGGTGCCGCTCCGCGTCGGCGTACCGGCCCCACATCACCGCCCCCGTCCCGATGTTGGTGTGGATGCGGGCGACATCGAGCCGCTCCGGCGCGCTCTCGCCGTCGAACGGCAGTTCGGCGACGACCTCCCAGGCCTCGTCGTCGCCGAGCATGAGGAACGCGGCCGCCCGGTTGCCCGTCAGATTCAGTCGGACCGCGGGCGACTCGATATCGGCGGCGAGATCGGCGGCACGACGCAGCCAGCGTCGATGGGTCGACGCCGGCCACGGCGACCCGTAGGCCCAGCCCAGGTACGTCATGGCCTTGGCCGCCTCGGCGGGGTCGTGGCCGAGGTCCGCCACCGCCCGTTCGAGCTCCATGCGCGCGGCGGCCGCCTCGCCGCCGGTGATCAGAAGGCGGCCCAGGGGGTTGCGGACCTCAGCCTGCTCACGCGCGGACAGGCCGGGGCTGTCGAGCACCGCGCGCAGGCCGCGCACGACGCGGTGGTAGACCTCGTCGACCGGCTCCCGCCGCCCCAGAGCCGCGAGTCCTGCCGTCCGCGCGAGTCGTGCACGGTCGGCCGGCGGGAGGGCCGTCTCCGTCAGCAGGTCGACGATCATGAGGACGGCCGCGGTGTTGTCGCCCGACGCCAGCGACTGCGCCGCCGCCTGTTCGGCGTACCGCGCCCACGACCCGGTCTCGCCGGCCTCGCGGAAGTGGTGGGCCAGGCGCGCGACGGGCGGCGGATCGACGGACTCCAGAGCCTCGCCGGCTCTGCGGTGCAGGAGCCCTCGATCGGTGCGCGCGACGGCCTCGTAGACCGCCGTGGCGACCAGCATGTGACGGAACCGCCACCGGCCGCGGTCGTCGCCGGACAGGATCCTGGCGTCGGCCGCCTCGGCGATGCCCGCGCGCGCTTCCTCGGGCGGGAGCCCGGCGGTCGCGGCGATCGCGGCCTCCGACGCCCACTCGGCCAGGACCGCTGCGGCACGCAGCGTCTGCTGCGCTGCGGGTGCCAGTCGGTCGACCCGCTCCCGGATGGAGTCGCGGACGGTCGGAGGCACCTGCAGCTCAGTGAGGGCCAGGCGGACCCACTGTCCGTCACGGAAGACGATGTCGGCGCGATCGCACATCAGCCGGACCGACTCCTCGATCGCCAGGGGTACACCCCCGGTCCGCTCGTGCAGGAAGGTGCGGAAGGCGTCCGATATCGGCTCCCCGCCCAGCATCGACGACACCAGCGACGCCGTCTCGTCGCGGTCCACGGACCCGAGGGCGATCCGCGCGCCGGTGACGCCGACGGGCAGCCGGGACGTCAGCCGCAGCAGCAGCGACCCTGCGTCGACCTCCTCCGGACGATACGAGATCACCAGGCTCGGTCCGTCCGACCGCTGCCGGGAGGTGAGGAACAGGAGGAACTCCAGCGTCACCTCGTCCGCCCAGTGCGCGTCCTCCAAGACGAGGACGTCCACGCCCAGCGCCCGCAGCAGCTCGTCGAGTGCGCGGAACAGGCGATGCCGCGCCGCCTTCGCGTCGTCGAGAGGCTCGAGGGCGGGCGGCAGGTCGCCGGACCACTCCGGGAAGAGCGGCCGCAGGGCGCCGGCGAGGTCGGTGAGCCCTAGACCCGCCACGAGTCGGTCGATCCCCCGGAACGCATCGACGATCGGGCCCAAGGTCAGCGACTCCCGCAACGGCGGGCACACCGACACCAGGGCGGTGAGGGTGGGCGCTCCGGCGAGCCACTCCTGCAGCAGCCGGCTCTTCCCGATCCCCGCCTCACCCTCCACGAGCACGATCGCGGGCGGCCGGGAGACGGCGTCGCGCAGGGCGGCCAGCTCGTGATCGCGACCGACGAAGTGCGGCGTGGAGATCACGGGAGAGGTCGCGTCCGAGCGGTTGGCCATGCGAGATGGTCTCACCTGGCACCCTCGGGCGTCGAACCGCCCCTTCGTGGGAGTACGCGCTCGTGCGGGCGGCGGTGTTCCGTCGCCCGGACTGTCCCCGCTACTTGACGAGCGGGAAGAGGATCGTCTCGCGGATGCCGAGCCCGGTGATCGCCATGAGCAGACGGTCGATGCCCATACCCATGCCCCCGGTCGGCGGCATGCCGTGCTCCAGCGCGCGCAGGAACTCCTCGTCGATGCGCATCGCCTCGAGGTCGCCGCGGGCCGCGAGCTTGGCCTGCTCGACGAATCGCTCACGCTGGATGACCGGGTCGACGAGCTCGGAGTAGCCGGTCGCGAGCTCGAAGCCACGCACGTAGAGGTCCCACTTCTCGACGACGCCGCCGATCGAGCGGTGCTCGCGCACGAGCGGGCTGGTGTCGAGCGGGAAGTCCATGACGAAGGTCGGGCGGGTGAGGCCCGGCTTGACGAAGTGCTCCCACAGCTCCTCGACGAGCTTGCCGTGGATCGCGTGCGGCGGCAGGTCGACGCCCTCCGCCTCCGCGAGCGCGACGAGCTCGTCGAACGGCGTCTCGGGCGTGATCGTGCGACCGGCCGCCTCCGACAGCGACCCGTACATCGACAGGCGGTCCCACTGGCCGCCGAGCTCGTACTCGGTGCCGTCGGCCCAGGTGACCGTGGTCGAGCCGGCCACGGCGATGGCGGCGTTCTGGATGAGCTCCTGGGTGAGGTCGGCGATGCCGTGATAGTCGCTGTAGGCCTGGTAGGCCTCGAGCATCGCGAACTCGGGGCTGTGCGTGGAGTCGGCGCCCTCGTTGCGGAAGTTGCGGTTGATCTCGAAGACCCGGTCGATGCCGCCCACCACGGCGCGCTTCAGGAAGAGCTCGGGGGCGATGCGCAGGTAGAGCTCGGCGTCGAAGGCGTTCGAGTTCGTGATGAACGGCCGGGCAGAGGCGCCGCCGTGCTGCACCTGCAGCATCGGGGTCTCGACCTCGATGAAGTCGTGCGAGGCGAACGTCGCTCGCAGGCTCGCGTTGACCTTGGCCCGCGCGACGACCGTCTCGCGGGCGCGATCGCGCACGATGAGATCGAGGAACCGGCTGCGGACGCGGTTCTCCTCGCTGAGCTCCTTGTGCAGGTTCGGCAGGGGCAGGACGGCCTTCGCCGCGATCGCCCACTCGGAGACCATGATCGACAGCTCGCCGCGGCGGCTCGAGATGACCTCGCCGCTGACGAACACGTGGTCGCCGAGGTCGACGAGCTCCTTCCACGCCTGCAGCGACTCGTCCCCGACGGCGGCGAGCGACACCATGGCCTGGATGCGGCTGCCGTCGCCCGCCTGCAACGTCGCGAAGCAGAGCTTGCCGCCGTTGCGGCTGAGGACGACACGACCGGCGACGGCGGCGGTGACGCCCGTCTCGGCTCCGGCCTCCAGCTCGGCGAAGCGCTCACGCAGCGCCGGGATGGTGTCGGTGATCGGCAGGCTGACCGGGTACGCCCCGCCCGCGGCATCCGTGCGCTCCGCGATCAGCCGCTCGCGCTTGGCCAGCCGCACGGCCTTCTGCTCGAAGACTTCCTCTTCGGTGGGCTCGTCGGTCTCGGCAGGCGAGGTCGTGTCGGTCACGGGAATGGGCTCCTTGAATGGCATGTGCGCTGCGGCAGGTGCTCCGTGGGGGATGCTCCGCACAACACGGACTCGCCATTCTATCGGCGGGCGTCTCCGGCCTTGCTGAACAGCTCTGCCGGTGAGCGGATGCCGCGGCCTGCGCCGCCGGCCACCGCCGGCGTCGCGGCACTGTCAGCCGAGGTAGATCTCGGCGTTGTCGATGAGGCGGTGGCCTGCCACCGTCGCGGCGATGAGCGCGAGCGCCGGACCGGTAGTGCCCTCGTCGACCGGGAGGAACGTCGTCGGGTCGACGACGCTCAGGTATTCCAGGCGGATGCGCGACTCGCCCATGAGCGCGGACTGCGCCGCGGCGATGCACGCGTCGATGCCGCGGTCGGCGTTCGCGGCGGCGGCATCCAGAGCCGCCGGGAGGAGGGCTGCAGCGGCGAGGTCGCGGTCCTCGAGCATTCCGACGCGGGTCGAGATCGGCAGGCCGTCGTCGCCGCGTACCGTGTCCACCGTCGCCACCTCGACGTCGAAGAACAGGTCGCGGACCATGCGCCGCACGAGGAAGACGCGCTGCCGGTCGCGCTCGCCGTAGACGGCGACGTCGGGCCGGACGAGGTGCAACAGCTTCGCCTCGACCGTGAGGAGGCCGTCGAAGTAGAACGGGCGCGAGCGTCCTTCGTAGCGCAGGCCGAGGTCGCCCGCGGTGACCTTCGTCGTCGCCGAGCCGTCGGGCAGCAGCTCCTTCGTCTCCGGCGCGAAGACGACGTCGACCCCTAGGGACTCGAGCAGTCGCGCGTCTTCGTCGGGGGTCCGGGGATACGCGGCGAAGTCGGCCGGCGAGGCGAAGCGCAGCGGGTTGACGAACACGGAGACGACCACGATGTCGGCGAGCTCACGGGCGCGGTGCACCAGGTCGATGTGGCCGTCGTGCAGGGAGCCGATCGTCGAGATGAGGGCGACGCGTGCCTCGGGTGCCGTCGCGCGGACCTCGGCGAGCCGAGCACGAAGCCCGTCGATGGTGCTGATCATCCTTGGATCGTAGCGGGGGGCTCGCCGCTCACCGGACCAGAGCCGGCCTCGGCGAGCGCGTGGTCGAGCGTGGTGTGCGCCAGGGCGGAGAGGAAGGACCCCGGGTACGGCACCCCCGCCTCGGCGAGGAGCGCCGCCGCCTGGTGCACGATCGACCGCGAGAAGACACGCGCCGTCGCGATGGCCTCGCCGTACGCGGGCCGCGCCGATTCGTCGACGACGACCGGCTCGCAGCCGAGCTCCACCGCGAGCGCCTGCGCGATCGGGAGCACCGGCCCGGGCGCGGTGACGGCAGCGTACGCGCTCGCGAGGGCCCGCAGATCCATGGATGTGCCGCTGAACTCGATCGCGGGATGGACGGCGAGCGGAATGACTCCCTTGGCGACGGCAGGGGACAGGATGCCGGCACCCCAGGCCGGGTCCGTGTGCAGCACGAGCTGCCCGGGCTGCCAGGCGCCGACCTCGGCCAGACCCGCCACGAGTCCCTCGAGCTGATCGTGGGGCACGGCGACGATCACCAGCTCGCTCCGCCGCGCGACTTCCGTCGCGTCCAGCACCGGCACGCCCGGCAGGATCGCCTGCACCCGCTCCGGGTCGGAGCCCTGCGTGATCCCGACCAGCGCGTGGCCGGCACCGCCGAGCGCGGCACCGAGCACCGGCCCGACACGGCCGGCCCCGATGATCCCGACTCCGAGTCGCCCGTCACGGGTCATGCGCGGTCCTCCTCGCTCGGCGTGCTTTCGGAGGCTCGGCGCGTTTCGTCTCGCTCGCCGGCGCTCGGTCGCTCAACGACCGGAATCAGAGGTTCGGTCGTTGAGCGAGCGAAGCCAGACGACACGTCGCCGGCCTCGTCCGCTGCGGTGGATCCGGCGGATGCGACGGGTGCGGCATCCGTCTCGTCCCGCGCCCACCGATGCGTGCGGTCGGCGAGCGCTTCGCGCACCGCGCCGCGCGCGACATCGTCGAACAGCGCGAGCGCGCTGTCACGGTCGACCGCCGCCAGGAACGGCGACACCGGGCCCGTCACCACGTGCGCGCGCACGTTGGTCACGCCCGACGCCCGGTCGAGCGGGCCCTGGTACAGCCCGAGGCTCTGCAGGCGTGCGAGCGGCAGGATCACGAGCTTGCGCCACACGACGCCGCGCCGCATCAGCAGGACGTCGCCCGTGAGCCGGAATCCGTTGCGGCGATACGACAGCGGACGGATCCACCACGCGCGCTTCGGCGTGTTCGTGAAGGTGTCGCCCTCCCCCGGCCCGAACATGCCCTGCTGCACGACGAGCGCCCGCTCGTCGTCGGGCAGAGCAGGCTGGAGCAGCCGCAGCACCCTCTCGACGTCGGCGGCGGTGCCGACCGGCAGGGCCGTCGTGAACTGGTCGGTGCTGCTGTCGGCGACGCTGCGACCGGTGAGCCGGTTGATGCGGACGGCCCACCAGCCCGCGGGGCGCCACAGGATCGGCTGCGTCACCTCGACGGCGTGCACGCGTCCGGGCGGCACGATCTCGGTGATCGTCGTGAACAGGCCGAAGGTGATGCGCACGCCGTCGGGGGTCGGCGCGATCGCGTACCGCAGCGATCGGACGATCGACCGCAGCCAGTAGGCGCCGTAGCCGATGATGGCGGGAACGAAGCCGAACAGCAGCCAGGTGATGCCCTGACTGACGCCGATCACGATCGCCACGACCGCGACGAGCAGTCCCAGTGTCGACATGCTGAGAATGTGGGATGCCACGAGCCGGCCGACCGGGATGTGCACGACGGACTCGAGCTCGGCCACCGGCGCCTCAGGGCCCTCGATGAGGCCGGTGATCTCGCGCCCCACCGTCTGGCTCAGCATCGCGGCCCTCCCCACCGGCCGTGGGGCGGCGGCGCCGGACGTCATGCCGAGACGACGGCCGGACGCGAGCCGCAGGATATCGGCGCGTACCGCCTCGGCATTCGCCGTCGAGAGGTACTCGAGCTTGACGTTCGCGTCCGCTCCCGCCCCGACGACCTCGAGCTTCGCCATGCCCAGCAGTCGCGCGATCATCGGCCGGGTGAGATTGACGCCCTGCACGCGGTCGAGGGGGGCACGGCGCTGGGTGCGGAACAGGATGCCGCTGCGCACCTCGACGTCGTCGCCGGTGATCCGGAAGGTGTGGAAGCGCCAGGACGTGTAGAACACGGCCACGAGCACGATCAGCACCCCGAGCACCGCGAGCCCGGCGAGCACGTAGAGGTTGTTCGCGATGATGAAGTCGATCGGGTCGCCCCCGGCTCCCTCCCACTCGCCGACCTCGTCCTCGATGCCGGGCGCGAGCCACGGCAGGAAGATGAAGACCAGGCGATCGCGGAGGTTCGCGAACACGATGCCGATCACGACGATGAGGAACAGCCCGCCGCGCAGGAGCGGCGTCAGCGGGTGCAGGCGATGCCATTCACCGTCGCTGAGCGGTGACCGCACCAGCTGCGGGGGCGGAGCGCCGGGCACGCCGGTCGACGTACCGGATCCTCCGACGGGTTCAGGGGTCGACGTCATAGACCTGTGCGCCGGCTCTCGGCGACTCCGACCAGGTGGTCGCGCAGCGTCTCGGCGGTGGTCTGCTCGAGTCCTGGGATGACGACGCCGGTCGCCGCGGCGGCGGTGACGAACTTGAGCTGCGCGATGCCGAAGCCCCGGTCCAGCGGTCCATGGGTGATGTCGATCAGCTGCATGCGCCCGTACGGCACGGCGACGAACCGCTGCCACAGGATTCCGCGCCGGAAGACCAGGTCGTCGTCGCGCAGCTGGTAGCCGATCGAGCGGGCCTGGCGCGGGAGGATCACGAGGGTCCAGGCGAGGATCACCGTCAGGATGCCGCCCGGGATCCATGCCCACAGCTGGTGCATCAGCAATGCGAGCACGAGGGTGGCCGCGATGACGAGCACCAGGAACGAGCCGGTCGAGATCAGCTGCACCGTCACGTACTTCGGCGAGATCTGGTGCCACACCCCGCCCTGAAGCACCAGCCGATTCTCGGACCGCGGCTCGACGATGCCGTCGAACCCGCTCCCGGCCTCAGTGGTCGTGGAGGCGGGGTTCGAGTCCGGGGTCTTCGCCTCCGGGCTGTTCGTCATCATCGTCCTTCCGGATGGTGCAGAGGTGCTCCGCGACGAGGCCCGCGGCGACCAGCAGGGCGCCACTCACCGTCGTCGCGATGACCGCTCCCAACGAGCCTAGCGAGGGCGTGACCGGCCGGGTCGCCAGGAAGACCCACAGCCCGGCTCCGACGCCGCCGACCGCGGCGCCGACGATGCTGGAGGCTTTGGCGAGCATCGCGACGCGCACGGCGCGGAAGGGGTCGACCTTCGCCGTCGAGGTGCCGCGCGTGGCGCGTCGGATCGGGATGGCGAGCGCGATCGCCAGCGCGCCCAGCAGGACGAGGAGGATCGGCAGCGTCACTGCGGGGGTGAACGTGGGGCGTCCGGCTGACGTGAGCAACTGGTCGACGAGGAACCCCGCGGCGACGCCGAGGATCGCCGAGATGGCCAGAACGCCGGCACCGGTGCGCTTCATCGCTGCCCCGCCTCGCCCAGTCGGCGAAGGATCTCATCGACGCGACCCGCGCCGGGGAGCACCGCATCAGGGTCGACCGTCAGCCACGGCCCCAGCACGAAGTCGCGGGCGGCGGCGCGGGGGTGCGGCAGCACCAGCCGAGGGTCGTCGCTGACGACATCGCCGTACGCGATGAGGTCGAGGTCGAGCGTGCGATCCTCCCACCCGGCCTCGCTCGCGGAGCGGGCGGCGGAGCGCACCCGGCCGTGCCGCTGCTCGATGGCATGGAGGTAGCCCAGCAGCACGGACGGCGCGAGGCGCGTGGTGAGGATCGCCACGGCGTTCAGATACGCCGGGGCCGCGGCATCCGGTCCGTCCGGCTTCATCGCGACCGACTCGATCGGCTCCGACACGCGGACGGCGTCGACCAGGGGCACCCGGGCGAGGTCGGTGATGGCCGCCGTCATGGTCTCGGCGCGATCGCCGAGGTTCGCACCGAGGGCGACGACGGCTTCCACGGGGCCGCGCGGATGGCGCTCGACATCGCGGTCGAAGCCCTGCGCGAGGCGGCGGTTCACGCGACCTCCGTCTCGACGAGCTCTTCACGCCGGGCCCGCCGGATCGTCACCGACACGTCGGCGAACGGCACGGTGATGGGCGCCTGGGGCTTGTGCACGGTGACGGCGACCATCTTCACGCCGTCGCGCGCGAGCAGGTCGTCGGCGATGCGCGCTGCCACACCCTCGATGAGGTTCAGCGGCTCGGCGCCGACCAGCTCGACGATGCGCTCGGCGACCTCGCCGTAGTGGACCGTGTCGGCGACGTCGTCGGACTCCGCCGCCTGCGCCGTGCTCACGTAGAGGGTCGCGTCGACGACGAACTCCTGCCCCTCGCGTCGCTCTTCGGCGAACACGCCGTGGTACCCGAATGCGCGCACCCCGGTCAGCGTGATCTCGTCCATGAAGTCCATCAGCCCTCCCGGCTGCCCGATCGGTCGGCCTGCCGCACGCCGGTCCAGCGCTCCGCGATGACGAGAGCATCGCGCGTGGCGGCGACATCGTGGACGCGCACCCCCCAGACGCCCGCCTGCGCGGCCAGCACACTGGTCACGGCCGTCGCCAGGTCGCGCCTGGCCTCGGTTGCCTCGGCGGCGCCGGCGAGGTCGCCGCGGTCGGCGACGAGGGCGTCCGCGAGGAAACGCTTGCGACTCGTGCCGATCAGCACCCGCGGACCCATCGCGACGAAGCGCTCGAGCCCGCGCAGCGTCTGCCAATTCTGCTCACCGAGCTTGCCGAAGCCGATGCCCGGGTCGACGATCACCCGATCGGGCGCGATCCCCGCCACCGCGGCGGCCTCGACGCGCGCGCGGAGCTCGCGGACGACTTCCGACACGACGTCGTCGTACACAGCGCGGGCGTACATGTCGGCGGAGTGGCCTCGCCAGTGCTGGAGCACGACATCGGCATCGGTCGATGCGACGGCCGGCAGCATGTCGGGGTCGGCCATGCCGCCCGACACATCGTTGACGATGCGCGCGCCGGCCGTCACGGCGGCGAGCGCCGTGGAGGCGTTCATGGTGTCGATGCTCACGACGACGCCGGCGTCGGCGAGGGCCTCTACGACGGGCAGCACGCGCTGCTGCTCCACGCGCGGATCGACACGCTCGGCGCCGGGCCTCGTCGACTCGCCGCCGATATCGAGGATGTCGGCGCCCTGCGCGCGCAGCGCCAGTCCGTGGGCGACGGCGGCCTCGGCATCCGCATGCCGTCCGCCGTCGCTGAACGAGTCGGGCGTCACGTTGACGACACCCATGATGAGCGTCATGCGCGCATCCCCCGCGACGCACCGATCAGGGCGACCAGCTCGGCTCGTGCCGCCGGCTCGGCCAGTTCGCCGCGAGCGGCGATCGTGACGGTCGAGGCATCGGGCTGCCGGCCGCCGCGCATCGTCACGCACTCGTGCGTCGCCTCCAGCACGACCAGCACCCCGCGCGCGTCGAGGGATGCCGCGATCACGTCGGCGATCTGCTCCGCGAGGCGCTCCTGCACCTGAGGTCGCGACGCCAGGATCTCGACGACCTTCGGCAGCGCCCCCAGCCCGACGACCTGCTCGCCGGGCAGATAGGCGAGGTGCGCATGACCGCGGAACGGCAGCAGATGGTGCTCGCACACCGAGCGGAACAGGATGTCGCGCAGCATGACCGCGCCCGACGGGAGCGTGTCGGGCGCCGGCCCGCGCGACACCGAGATGGTGCGGGCGAGCGGGGCCGCGGCATCCTCTCCCACTCCGGCGAAGAACTCGGCGTACGCGTCGGCGACGCGCTCGGGCGTCTGCCTCAGTCCGGGGCGCTCGGGGTCTTCGCCGATCGCCTCCAGCAGTTCGCGTACGAGCGCGGCGATACGCTCACGATCGACGGCCACGGGCCGAGCCTACGCGGTCGCGGGCCGCGCCTGTCCGGTGGCACGACGCTTGGGCGCCTTCTCAGCGGCCGGCTGCTCGGCCTCGACGCTCGCGGCGAGCCCTGCCTCGTCGCGGCGCTTCGGCACGTCGATCGGGGGCAGCGTCGACGGCGGGCGCTGCTCGCTCGACAGCCACTGCGGACGCGGGGGCAGACGCTTGACGTCCTTGAAGATCTCGGCGAGCTCCAGGTGGTCGAGCGTCTCCTTCTCGAGAAGCTCGAGGGCGAGCTTGTCGAGCACCGCGCGGTTGGCGTTGATGACCTCGTAGGCCTCGTTGTGGGCCTGCTCGATGAGGCCGCGCACCTGCGTGTCGACGCGCTCCGCGATGCGCTCCGAGAACTCGCGGCCGTGACCCATGTCGCGGCCCATGAAGACCTCGCCCGAGGACTGGCCCAGCTTGACCGGGCCGATGTCGCCGGTCATGCCGTATTCGGTGACCATCTTGCGGGCGATGCTCGTCGCCTTCTCGATGTCGTTCGACGCACCCGTGGTCGGGTCGTGGAACACGATCTCTTCGGCGACGCGGCCGCCCATCGCGTAGGTGAGCTGATCCTGCAGCTCGTTGCGGGTGACGGAGTACTTGTCGTCGAGCGGCAGCACCATCGTGTAGCCGAGCGCCTTGCCGCGCGGGAGGATCGTGACCTTCGTGACGGGGTCGGTGTGGTTCATCGCCGCCGCCGCGAGCGCGTGACCGCCCTCGTGGTACGCGGTGATGAGCTTCTCCTTGTCCTTCATCACGCGGGTGCGGCGCTGCGGGCCGGCGATCACGCGGTCGATGGCCTCATCGAGCGCGCGGTTGTCGATCAGCTGCGCGTTCGAGCGCGCGGTGAGAAGGGCGGCCTCGTTCAGAACGTTGGCGAGGTCGGCGCCGGTGAAGCCGGGCGTCTTGCGGGCGACGACCTCGAGGTCGACGCCGTCCGCCAGCGGCTTGCCGCGGCCGTGCACCTCGAGGATCTTGGTGCGACCGCGGAAGTCGGGCGCGTCCACACCGATCTGGCGGTCGAAGCGGCCCGGGCGCAGCAGCGCCGGGTCGAGGATGTCGGGGCGGTTGGTGGCCGCGATCACGATGACGTTGACCTTCGGGTCGAAGCCGTCCATCTCGACGAGCATCTGGTTGAGCGTCTGCTCGCGCTCGTCGTGGCCGCCGCCCATGCCGGCGCCGCGATGGCGGCCGACCGCATCGATCTCGTCGATGAAGATGATGGCCGGAGAGTTGTCCTTGGCCGTGTTGAAGAGGTCGCGCACGCGGCTCGCGCCGACGCCGACGAACATCTCGACGAAGTCAGAGCCCGAGATCGAGTAGAACGGCACGCCGGCCTCGCCCGCGACGGCGCGCGCGAGGAGGGTCTTGCCGGTTCCGGGAGGGCCGTACAGCAGCACGCCCTTCGGGATGCGGGCGCCGACCGCCTGGAACTTCGACGGGTCCTTCAGGAAGTCCTTGATCTCCTCGAGCTCTTCGATCGCCTCGTCGGAGCCCGCGACATCCTGGAACGTGACCTGCGGCATCTCCTTGGTCACGAGCTTCGCCCGGGACTTGCCGAACTGCATGACCTTGCTGCCGCCGCCCTGCGCGCTCGACATCAGGAACCAGAACAGCAGACCCAGCAGCAGGATCGGCAGGAGGAGCGAGAGGAACCCGTCGAACCAGGTCGCGCGCGGCACGGCGTCGTTGAAGCCGTCCTTCGGGTCGGCGGCGTTGACCGCGTCGACGACCTCGGAGGCACGTGCGGTGACGTAGTAGAACTGGACGTCCGTCGCGCCCTCGTACTCCTTCGAGAGCTTCATGTCGACACGCTGATCGCCGTCGGTGTTGACCACCTCGGTGACGGTCTCGCCGGAGAGCAGCTCGAGACCCTCCTGCGTGGAGATCTGCTTCGCACCGTTCAGGCTCGAGATGAGCGAGAACCCCACGATGAGGAAGACCCCGATCAGCAGGACGTAGAAGAGCGGGTTGCGGGTGATCTTCTTGAAGTCCATGGCGCGGGCGAGAGCCCGACCCCTTTCGTCGACGTGCCATCGCGGACAGGAGTGCGCCCGTCGACGGTTGAATCAGGGTATCGCGCGCTTCCTAGGCGTCGACTGTGCATTCGCCCCGGGCGTAATCCCAGGTCGGGTCGGGTCGGGAGAGTGCACCGGCGAGAGTGCATCTGGCGGACGAGCGGTAGGGAACCTGCCTCACCCTCGTCCGCCAGGTGCACTCTCGCGGATCGGGCTACGAGTAGACGTGAGGCGCGAGGACGGCGACGTCTCGCAGGTTGCGGTACTTCTCGGCGTAGTCGAGGCCGTAGCCGACGACGAACTCCGTCGGGATGTCGAAGCCCACGTACTTGCAGCGCACCTCGACCTTGGCGGCCTCGGGCTTGCGCAGCAGCGCGAACACCTCCACGGATGCCGCGCCGCGGGCCGCGAAGTTCTCCAGCAGCCAGCTCAGGGTCAGGCCGGAGTCGATGATGTCCTCGACGATGAGCACGTGCTTGCCGAGGATGTCGGTGTCGAGGTCTTTGCGGATCTGGACCACGCCGCTGGACTTCGTGCCGGCCCCATACGAGGAGACCGCCATCCAGTCCATCGTGATGTGCTTCTTCAGCGCCCGGGAGAAGTCCGCCATGACCATGACCGCGCCCTTGAGCACGCCGACCAGCAGGAGATCCTCATCGGCGTAGTCTTCGTCGACCCGCGCGGCGATCTCGTCGAGCTTGGCTCGGATCTCCTCTTCGGTGACGAGGACTTCGTTGAGGTCGCTGGAGACGTCGGCCGCGCGCATGGGAAGAGTCTAGAGGGGCGCCGCCTTTCACCCGGCCGGGCGCCGTCTGCGACTCAGCGTGCCGTGAACTCGATGCGTCCGCCGACGCGGCGCGCGCGGCATCCCGGAAGGTCGATGGGACCCTGACCTGACCAGTCCGTCACCAGCCGCGCCACCTCGAGGGTCTGCGACCGCGTGAGGCTCTCGTGGAACTCGCTCGCGACGACGTGTCGGATGATGCGGTGGCGAAGCGCCGCGGGGTTGGCGGCGAGGGCCGGCGCAGAGACGGAGATCCCTGCTTCGGCGTGCTCGACGATGTCCTCGATCGTCTCCTCGATCATCTCGTCGAAGGCCTCGGCGTCCTCGCGCAGCTGCGCCGCGGTGCGCGCGAGCGCCTCGGCGATGCCGGGGCCGAGGTCGGCCTCGAGCACGGGCAGCACCCTCTCGCGCACGCGCACCCGCGCGAAGCGGCGGTCGGCGTTCTGCGGGTCGTCCCACGGCTGGAGGCCCTCGGCGGCACACGCCGCACGGGTGGTGGACCGCCGCACTCCCAGCAGAGGCCGCAGGAGAGCGACGCCGTCAAGTTCGGCGGCCTCGGCCATGCCCTGCAGGCTGGCCGCGCCCGCTCCCCGCGCCAGGCCGAGCAGCACCGTCTCGGCCTGGTCGTCGAGGGTATGGCCGAGGAGGATCGCCGCCGCGCCCGCGTCGCGGGCCGCGTCGCGGAGCGCGCGGTAGCGCGCGTCGCGTGCCGCCGCCTCAGGCCCGCCGGATGCGCCGACCTCGACGCGTGTCACGACGGCATCGAGCCCGAGGGCCCGGGCCTTCGCCGCCGCGGCGGCCGCGGCATCCGTCGATCCGTCCTGCAGTCCGTGGTCGACGGTCACCGACGCGGCACGCAGTCCGAGCTTCGAGGCCTCGAACGCCGTCGCCGCAGCGAGCGCGAGCGAATCGGCGCCGCCGGACAGCGCCACGAGCACGGTCGCTCCGGGTTCGAGCGACGCGAGGGCGCGCCGTACGGCCAGCCGCACTTCGGCGACGGCGGGGGCCAGTCCGGGTCGGCGCTCATCCACCCGCCCACCGTACCCGCGGGAGCCTTTCTCGGACCCCGCCCGTACCGTTCTCAGGATCGGCGGACCCGTTCTCGCCCTGAGAGGCCGGAATCATCCGGTTGCGCCGGGCGGCAGGTCGGTCGGGTCCTGAGAACGGTACGGCGGGAGCCTCCGGACTAGGCTTGTCGCGGCATCCCACCGTCTTTCCGAAGGAGCTTCACTATGGGCGCGTACGACGCCGTCATCGAGATCCCGCGCGGCAGCCGCGTGAAGTACGAGGTCGACCACGGCACCGGCCGGGTGTTCCTCGACCGCATCCTCTACACCGCGTTCGGATACCCGACCAACTACGGGTTCTTCGAGAACACGCTCGGCGAGGACGGCGACCCCCTCGACGTGCTGGTGCTGCTCGACTTCGACCTCGCGCCCGGAGTGCTCGCCAGCGTCCGACCCGTCGGCGTGCTCAAGATGAGCGACGAGGCCGGCGGCGACGACAAGGTCGTCGCGGTGCTCGGCAAGGACCCCCGCTGGGCGCACATCCAGGACGTGAACGACATCCCGGAGTTCACCCGCAAGGAGATCGAGCACTTCTTCGAGCACTACAAGGACCTCGAGCCCAACAAGTGGGTGAAGGTCGACGAGTGGGCGGGCGCGGCCGAGGCCGAGCGTCTCGTCGGCGAGGCGTTCGACCGCTTCAAGGAGCACGAGGGCCAGACCGCCACCCAGGGTGAGGGCGTCGCGCCGAACACGCTCTGACAGCTGTCTCATACGAAGAGCGGATGCCGTCGGCATCCGCTCTTCGTCGTTTCAGGGTGTACGGCTCAGACCGAGATCCCGCGATCGGCCATGAAGTAGATCGGGTTGACGTCGCGACCGTTGACGTACGTCTCGAAGTGCAGGTGGCAGCCGAACGAGTTACCGGTGTTTCCCTCGCTCGCGATCAACTGGCCCGCGCCGACCCATTGGCCGACGCCGACGAAGATGCCGCCGTTGCGGATGTGACCGTAGCCGGTGCCGATGCCGCCGCCGTGGTCGATCTTGATGTAGTTGCCGTACCCGCCGTTCGGGCCCGCGTAGACGACGCGCCCCGCGGATGCCGCGTAGATGCCCGAGCCGCAACCGGCCGCGAGGTCGACGCCATGGTGGAATCCGCTCGAGCAGTAGCTGGTGCCGCACTGCACGGTGCGGGGGCCGTAGCCCGAGCTTCGCCAGCCTGAGGAGGGTCGAGCCCAGCCGGTGCCCACGACGGCTC